>NZ_JBFAZA010000033.1:0-125778 GCF_040681595.1 Amycolatopsis sp. NPDC051716
TCGCCACACGGTTCGACAAACTCGCGGTTCGTTACGAGGCAACCGTGCACATCGCGGCGATCAACGAGTGGCTACGACATTGAAACAGGCTCTAGGCCACCCTGGCCCTGACCGCGCAGCACCCGGCCGACCTCACGTTCACCCAGGGGGCGTTGTCGTTCGCGGTCGGCAGCACGGTGGGGTGCGGTGCCGGCCGTGGTGAGCCCGTTCTGGGTCGCCGCGGGACTGGCCGCGGCGGCACTGCTACTGGCGGTTCCGCTGCGGGGCAAGCCGCGTCACCGGCGCCGCCGGACGTAGTGGACGACCAGCAGCGCGATCGCCGCGATCGCGATGCCGCCGGCGACCATCCGCACCGGCAACCCGAAGCCCACCAAGGGACCTGCCGCGTTGACCGCGGCGCTGACCACCAGCACCAGCCACAGGAGAACCGGGCTCGAAGGACGCGTGGAAACGTTGTCGTTGTTCATGCCGGCAACGGTAGGGATCCGCGACGACGGCGAGAATGCCGTCCGCACCCGGATGCGGGGTGGTGCCTGCGCTACCCCGCGTCCCGACCCAGGTAGGCCAGCACCGCCAGGACCCGGCGGTGCCCCGCGCCTTCGTCGGACGGCAAGCCGAGCTTCGCGAAGATGTTCCGGATGTGCTTGAGCACCGCGCCGTCGCTGACGACCAGGAGCTCGGCGATCGTGCTGTTGTTGTAGCCCTCGGCCATCAGTCCCAGCACTTCCCGCTCCCGGGCGGTCAACGCCTCCAGCGGGTCGGCCGCGCGGCGGCGGGCCATCAGCTGGCCGATCACCTCGGGGTCCATCGCCGTGCCGCCCTTCGCGACCCGCTGGAGCGCGTCGAGGAACCGCTCGACCTTGCCGACGCGCTCCTTGAGCAGGTAGCCGACGCCGCCGACGCCGTCGGCGAGCAGCTCGACCGCGTAGCTCGTCTCCACGTGGGCCGACAGCACCAGCACCGGCAGCGCCGGGTGGATCTCGCGGGCGCGGACGGCGGCGCGCAGGCCTTCGTCGCGGTGGGTCGGCGGCATGCGGACGTCCATCACGACCGCGTCGGGCCGCTCGCCCTCGATGAAGGCCAGGAAGTCCTCGGCGTTGTCCACCGCGGCGGCCACCTCGATGCCGGCCGTTTTCAGCAGCAGGGAGAGGCCTTCGCGCAGCAAAGCGTCGTCCTCGGCGATCACGACCCGCATGGCAGCTCCACTCGCAGCACGGTCGGCCCACCGGGTGGGCTGGTCAGGGTGAGGGTTCCGTCGAAGGCTTCGGCGCGGCGGCGGATGCCGGCCAGCCCGCTGCCACGGGACTCGTCGGCGCCGCCGCGGCCGTCGTCGCGGATTTCCAGGCACAGCAAGGACGCCGTGCCGCCGAGGGTGAGGTCCACTTGGGACGCGTTGGCGTGCTTGGTCACGTTGGCCAGCACTTCGGCGACGACGAAGTACGCGGCGGCTTCGACCGCGGCCGGGCGGCCCGTCTCGTACTCGACGGTGACGCCGACCGGCACCGGGCTGCGCTCGGCGAGCGCGCGCACCGCGCCGGGCAGGCCGCGTTCGCTCAGCAGCGGCGGGTAGATGCTGCGGACGACCGTGCGCAGCTCGGCCAGCGCGTCGGTCGCGGTGTCCTGGGCCTTGACCAGCAGGTCGCGCGCGGTGGCGGGGTCGCGGTCGTACAGCTGGCCGGCGATGCCCAGCTGCAGCACGACCGCCGCGATCCGCGCCTGCGTGCCGTCGTGCAGGTCACGTTCGATGCGCCGCAGTTCGGCCCCGTGCGCCTCCAGCGCCGCCGCCCGGGTCGCGGTCAGCTCGGCGACCCGGTCCGCCAGCACGACGCCGGGTGCGGGCGCCAGCAGCTTCCGCGCGGTGCGGGCCTGCCACCGGGCGACCCGCGGCAGCTGCAGGGTGGCCGCGACCATCGCGGCGGCCACCAGCAGATCCAGCCCCGCACGCGGCCAGGAGTCGACCACGATCCCGAGTGAGCCTTCGATCCCGCCGGGCACCAGCGGCCAGACGAGGACCGTGATCACCTGCTGGACCGCGCCGAGCGGCAGGCCGAACGCCAGCGCGCCGATGATCAGGCCGGTCGCGGCGTGGATGGCGAGCCACGCGAGGTCGCGGCGGGTGGCCGGGTCCTTGACGGGGGAGCCGTCGCGGTAGGGCTCCGGGATCGGCTCGCCGAGTGCGCGCGCGGCCCGGCGGCGGTCGAACCCCACCGGCCACCGCGCCAGCCGGATCGCCGGGGCCAGCGACGGGATCCCGACGCCGAACGGGCACAGCAGCAGGACCGCGAACAGCCCGGCGAGGGCGAACAGCGAAAGCAGCGAGGTGCCGGCGCCGACCACCAGGTAGCGAACCGCCGACCAGCACTCGCGCAGGCGGGTCGTCACCCCGACAGTGTCCCACCCCACCGCCGTGGTGGTGCTGGCGCTACCCCCGATCCACCCCTCCACGGGATCGAAGTCCCGCTGCGCGCGACCTAGTTTTCCGTAGGACGCAAGGAACAGTCTTAAGGGGACAGAGATGACCACATCGAGCGCGTACGCGCTGGAGCTGACCGGGGTGCGGAAGGTGTACGGCTCCGGCGACGGCGCGGTCACCGCGCTGGACGGGGTGTCGGCGGGGGTGGCGCGGGGGACGTTCACCGCCGTGATGGGCCCGTCCGGCTCGGGCAAGAGCACCTTCCTGCACTGCGCGGCCGGCCTCGACCGGCCGACGTCCGGGCAGGTGCTGCTCGGCGGCACCGAGATCGGCAGGCTCAAGGAACGCGAGCTGACGGAGCTGCGGCGCACCCGGATCGGGTTCGTCTTCCAGGCCTACAACCTGCTGTCGTCGCTGAACGTGCTGCAGAACATCACGCTGCCGCTGCGGCTCGCCGGGCGGAAGCCGGACCCGCAGTGGCTGCGGGAGATCGTCGACGGCGTCGGGATCGCGAACCGGCTGGAGCACCGCCCGGCGGAGCTGTCCGGCGGCCAGCAGCAGCGCGTCGCGATCGCGCGGGCGCTCGTCACCCGGCCCGAGGTGGTGCTGGCCGACGAGCCGACCGGCGCCCTCGACACCCGCACCGGGCGGCAGGTGCTGGACCTGCTCCGCGCGATCGTCGAGCAGATGGGGCAGACCGTGCTGATGGTGACCCACGACCCGGTCGCGGCGTCCGCCGCGCACGGCGTGCTCTTCCTGGCTGACGGCAAGCTGGCCGGCCACCTCTCGCACCCCACCCCCGAGCGGGTGGCGGAGCGGATGACGCACCTCGGGGAGTGGTGAACGTGCTGACCCTCGCCTGGCAGACCATCCGGAGCCGGCTCGGCGGCTTCGCCGGCGCCTTCATCGCGATCCTGTGCGGCACCGCCCTGGTGGCCGCCTGCGGCGTCCTCATGGAATCCGGCCTGCGCGCCGGCGTCCCCACCCAGCGGTACGCCGCCGCGGCCGTCGTCGTCGGCGGGGCGCAGACCGTGCGCCCGCCCGGCGCCGACGCCCTCTCCACCGAGCAGGTCGGCGAGCAGCCGTCGGTCCCGGCCGCACTGGCCGGGCGGATCGCCGCGGTGCCCGGGGTGCGCGCCGCGGTGGCGGAGCAGAGCTTCCCGGCGCAGGTCGTGGCCCGCGACGGGCAGGTGCTCGCCGGCCGGGAGTCGCTGGGGCACAACTGGGACGCGGCCGTGCTGGCGCCGTTCACCCTCCGCGGCGGCGACGCGCCCAGGACCGCCGGCGAGGTCGTGCTGGACGCCGACCTGGCGCGCCGGGCCGACGTCGGCATCGGCGGCCAGGTGCGGATCACGACCCGGTCCGGGACGGAAGCGGTCAAGGTGAGCGGCGTCGTCGACGGCAGCTCGCGCCAGTCGGCGGTGTACTTCACCCCCGAGCGGGCCGCGGAGCTGGCCGGACGGCCGGGCCAGGTGCACGCGATCGGCGTCCTCGCCGACCCCGGCGTCGCACCGGAGACCCTCGCCGAGCGGGTGCGGGCCGTCACCGGCGGTGCCGAGGTGGCCACCGGTGTCGAGCGCAGCAGCATCGAGTTCCTCGACGTCAGCCAGACGCGGACGCTGCTGCTGGCCATCGCCGGCTCGTTCGGCGGCTTCGCGCTGCTCGTCGCGGTGTTCGTGGTGGCGAGCACGCTGGCCCTCACCATCAACCAGCGCCGCCGGGAGTTCGCCCTGCTGCGCGCGGTCGCGGCGACCCCGCGGCAGATCCGCAAGCTGATCGGCATCGAGACGACGCTGATCGCGCTCGTCGCCGGCGTGCTGGGCGGCGTGCTGGGCCTGGCGGTCGCCGGGGGGCTGCGGGACGCGTTCGCCGCGATCGGCGTGATCCCGGCCGACTTCGGGCTGGCGATCAGCCCGCTCCCGCCGCTGGCCGCGGTCCTGCTCGGCCTGGGCGCGGCCCGGCTGGCCGCTTGGGCGGCGTCGCGGCGGCCGTCGTCGATCCGGCCCGTCGAGGCGCTGGGCGAGGCCGCGGTGGAACGCCGTGAGCTCGGCCGCGGCCGCCTGCTCACCGGCTGGGGCCTGGTGCTGGCCGGCGTCGGCGGCGCGCTCACCCCGCTCTTCCTGCGCGGCGACATCGCCGCTGCGACCTCGTCGATGGCGACGCTGGTGATCGTCATCGGGCTCGCCGTGGTCGGCCCGCAGGTGACCCGGCTGGTGATGCGCTTCCTGGTCCCGGTGCTGACGCGGCTCTGGCGGATCAGCGGCTACCTGGCGGGCGCGAACGCCCACGCCAACGCCCGGCGCGTCGCGGCGGCGGTGACCCCGCTGATGCTGGCGGTCGCGTTCGCGCTGGTGACGTTCTACGGCCCGATGGCCACCACGACCGCGGCCCAGCAGGAATCGGCGCGGTCGACGACCGCCGACTACGTGCTCACCGCACCGGGCGGGGTCTCGCCGGAGGTGGCCGCGGCGGCCGGCCGGGTGCCGGGGGTCGCGGCGGCGACGCCGGTGGTCCGCACGTCCGTGATCACCGCGACGACGGTCGGCGACAGCGTGGAGGTCCAGCGGACACCGGCGCAGGGCCTGGCGGCCGACCAGGCCGGGGCCACCCTCGACCTGGGCGTCGACGCCGGGCGGCTCGCCGACCTGACCGGGGACACCGTCGCGCTCAGCGGTTCCGAAGCGGACTGGCTGGGCAAGAAGCTGGGCGACGAAGTCGAGTTCTACTTCGGCGACGGTGTCCCGGCGAAGCTGCGGCTGGTCGCCACCTACACGCACGACCTGGCCTTCGGTGACTTCGTCCTGCCGGTCGCGCTGGCCCGCGAGCACATCGGTGGCCGCCTGGACGATTCGGTGCTGATCCGGCAGCAGCCCGGCGCCGACGCGGGCGCGGTGACCTCGGCACTGAGTGCGTTGCCGTACCCGGGTTTGGTGCTGGCCCCGGCCGCGGTCATCGCCGCCCCGGACGGCGGGGAACGGCAGGCGCAGTTCTACCTGAACCTGGTGGCGGCCGGCGTGATCGTCGGGTACCTGGCGATTTCGGTGGCCAACACGCTGGTGCTGACGACCGCGCAGCGCGGCCGCGAGTTCGCGCTGCTGCGGCTGGTGGGCACGGCCCGCCGTCAGGTGACCCGCATGATGCGGCTCGAAGCACTGGCCACGGTCGGGATCGCCGTCGTCATGGGGACGCTGGTGGCCTTGCTTCCGCTGGCGTTGCTCAACTTCGGGCTGCGGGGCAACCCGGTGCCCGCCGGGCCGCCGGCCGTCTACTTCGGAATCATCGCCGGTGCGGTCCTGCTCGGGATGGTGGCGATCGGGGTGGCGACGTCGGTGGCGCTGCGGGCCCGGCCGATCGACGCGATCGGCCTGCGCGAGTAGCGGGTGCGGGGTGGGCCGGGCCGGCTCACCCCGCACGGGCGTCAGCAGGCGGTGTGGGTGTCCACGCCCTCGAACGAGGTCACCAGGTACTGGGTCGTCCGGCCGAGCAGCACCGCGGTGCCCGCGGGCACGCACTTCTCGCCCCACTTGGTGCGGATGCCGCCACCGTAGGTCAGCGCCCACACCTCGATCTTCGTGGCGGCGGAACCACAATTGCCCCAGTGGTAATCGCGCGCGGACGGGCCGGACGAGCCCGGCGTCCAGTAGTTGCCGCAGGTGACCGACGTCGACGCGGACGCGGTGCCCGCCGCCAGGGGCAGGGCCGTCACGGCCATCCCCAGCGCGAGCGCCGCCGCAATGCGTTTCATGTGAACCCCCCGTTGTGGAAACAGTGCGGCGTCCACGCTAGCGCTTTCCGGAGAAGCAAATCCGGCTCAATTCCCGGGGGGTTGACGGAAGTCCCGCGCCGCGGGAACATCGAAAGTTTCCGAAAGTTATTGCCCGACCAGCGGCACCACTCGCATGCTTTTGCCATCCTGGCTCGCCTGCCAGCCTCGACGAGGAGGAAGCATGCTCACCAAGAAACGCGGCCGCAGCAGGGTGTTCGCCGGCGGCGCCGTCCTTGCGCTGATCGCCGCATTCCTGCCCGGAACCGCCTGGGCCGACACGGTCATCACGACCAACCAGACCGGCAACAACAACGGGTATTATTACTCGTTCTGGACCGCCGGTGGCGGCTCGGTCTCCATGACGCTCGGGTCCGGCGGGAACTACCGGACCAACTGGAGCAACGTCAACAACTTCGTCGCCGGCAAGGGCTGGAGCAACGGCAGCCGCCGGAACGTGAACTACTCCGGCAGCTTCAACCCCTCCGGCAACAGCTACCTGGCGCTCTACGGCTGGACGTCCAACCCGCTCGTCGAGTACTACATCGTCGACAACTGGGGCAGCTGGCGGCCGACCGGGACGTACAAGGGCAGCGTGACCAGCGACGGCGGCACGTACGACATCTACCAGACGACCCGCTACAACGCGCCGTCCGTCGAGGGCACCAAGACGTTCAACCAGTACTGGAGCGTGCGCCAGCAGCGGCGGACCGGCGGCACCATCACCACCGGCAACCACTTCGACGCGTGGTCCCGCGCCGGCATGCGGCTCGGCAGCTTCAACTACTACATGATCTTGGCGACCGAGGGCTACCAGAGCAGCGGCAACTCGAACATCACGGTGGGCTGATCATGCGCGCGTGGAGCACTTTGCTGGCCACGGCGGCCATCGCCGTGGCGAGCACCATCGCCGTCACCCCGGCGCACGCCGCGGCGTGCAACGGTTACGTGGGCCTGACCTTCGACGACGGCCCGTCGAACGCCCACACGCCCGCCATCCTGAACGCGTTGCGGCAGAACGGGTTGCGGGCCACGATGTTCAACGAGGGCCAGTACGCGGCCGCGTACCCGGCCCAGGTCCGCGCGGAGGTGAGCGCGGGGATGTGGGTGGGCAACCACAGTTACACGCACCCGCACCTCACCCAGCAGAGCCAGGCCCAGGTGGATTCCGAGATTTCCCGGACCCAGCAGGCGATCGCGGCGGCGGGCGGCGGCACGCCCCGGCTGTTCCGGCCGCCCTACGGGGAAACCAACGCGACGGTCCAGTCGGTCGAGGCCAGGTACGGCCTCCGCCAGATCATCTGGGACGTCGACTCGGGAGACTGGAACAACGCGAGCGTGGACGCGATCGTCCAGGCCAACGCCCGGCTCACGAACGGCCAGGTCATCCTGATGCACGAATGGCCGGCCAACACCCTGTCCGCCATCCCGCGCATCGCCCAGACGCTCGCCGGCCGCGGGCTCTGCGCGGGGATGATCTCACCGCAGACGGGGCGGGCGGTCGCCCCGGGCTGACGGTGCTGGAGGTGGCGCGGTGGCTGCACCCCGCCGCGCCACCCTCCGATCCTCCACAGTGGACCCTGCGGTGCCCGCGACGGTGGTAGCCTGCCCCGGTGGCAGGAGGGGGATCATGGGGCAGCCGCGGGTGATCAGGGTCGTCGTGGTGGACGACCAGCAGGCCGTGCGCGAAGGCCTGGTCGCGCTCATGGGCCTGCTCGACGACGTCGAGGTGGCCGGTTCGGCGGCCGACGGCGCCGAAGCGCTCGCGTTGCTGCGGCGCCTCGGCCGGATCGACGTGGTGCTGATGGACCTCACCATGCCCGTCATGACCGGGGTCCAAGCGACCGAGCGGATCGCCCGCGACCACCCGGATGTCGCCGTGCTCGTGCTGACGACCTACGCGGACGACGGATCGATCGCCGGCGCGCTCGCGGCCGGGGCCCGCGGGTACCTGACGAAGGACGCGGGCCGCGGCGAGATCGGGGCCGCGCTGCGGGCCGTGGTCTCCGGGCAGCTGACCTTCGGCGCCGGCGTGTCGGGCCGGGTGGCTTCCGCGCTGTCCGGCCGGAGCGCCGGAAAGGACCGGCTGCCGGACGGGTTGACCGCGCGCGAGGCCGAAGTGCTCGGCCTGATCGCCGCCGGGCTGAGCAACGGCGAGATCGCGGCCGAGCTGGTCATCGCCGAAGCGACGGTGAAGACGCACATCAACAACGCGTTCGCGAAGATCGGCGTGCGCAACCGGATCGAAGCACTGCGGTACGCCGTGCAGCACGGCCTCGGCCGCGGCTTCCCGGCTTAGCGCTTTTCTCCTGTGGTGAGTTGCGGAGTTTCTGGTAGCTGTTTTAGCTTCGAGTTCACGCTCCGTCCAGTCGATCAGCCCGGCTGCGTCCGCCCGGGCCTGCAGCACGGCCAGGATCTGCGCCCCGACTCCGTCACGCTGCCACCGACGGAACCACCGGTACGGCGTCTGCCACGGCGGATACACCGCCGGCACATCACGCCACGGCGACCCGGTCCGCACCCGTCACCGGATCCCGTCGACGATCACTCTCATCGGCCATCTACGCGGCCGATCACGACCCGGTCCCGCCGGCAGCAACGGCTCAAGCGCCGCCCACTGCACGTCGGTCAGGTCATGCCGCCTCACTGCCCGCTACGCTCGGCACGAGGTCTCCGGTGTGAAGTTCTGCTTGGTCGCTGCCAACACCCACGCCGTACGAAACACGGCCTGGCGACCGAGTTCATCCACGAGCGCGCGATGCGGCAGTCGCCACAGCCCGGCCAGCGGCTCGAACACCGGGATCAACGGCTCCGCCGGCGCCCACAGCTCAGCGGCCCAGTTTCTTGAGAATGATCGCCACCACGCCCAGCAGCAGGACGAGCAGCAGTATTCCGCCGCCGATGACGGCGAAGCGGAGAAACAGAAAACCGAGCACTTCGTTCATGGTCTTCCTTTCCGGGTGATTCCGACGGAAAGGAAGCTAGTGCGGCCGCCGGGTGGAGCGGGACCACCCGGCGGTGGAGATCCGGGTGGATTACTCGGCGACGCGGGTGCGGCCGCACCAGGCGAACACCGGGACCTGGTCGCCGCCGCTGGTCGTGGTGAACTCGCCGTCGTGGGAGAAGTGCTCGTAGCCGCCGCCGAAGCTGACCTTCGCGACTTCGCCGATGCTGCCGACCGTCCATTCGCGGTGCCGGTCGATCAGCTCGGCGGGACCACCGGAAAGCGTCACCTTGATCTTCGTCATGAGTCTTCTCCGTGAGTCGGTCGGCGCGGTGAATGTGGTCTTCGTCTCTCGACGATGCCTGACGGCCGAATGCCGTGCCAAGCTATCCGGCTTCTCCTCGGAATTCTTTTGAAGAGAGTTGACAGCGATTTCGGCGGGGTGGTATTACCGGCCAAGGCAAGGCGCTGGTTAACTCGGACATTTCACCGGACCGGTGACGGCCGGCCGGGTGCCGTTCCCGGAGCGTTCACTTCGGCTGCCCGCACCCGTCATTTGCGGTGCCTAAGTTTCTCCGCGTGGACGAACCCTTGGCCGTGCGAGCCCGCGGGATCACGAAGTGCTTCGGCGACGTCGTCGCGCTCGACGGCATCGACTTCGACGTGGTGCCCGGGCGGATCCACGGCCTGGCCGGCCCGAACGGCGCCGGCAAGACGACCCTGCTCGGCCTGCTGCTGAGCCTGGCCGTCGCCGACGAAGGGCGGCTGGAGATCCTCGGGACACCGGTGGGCCGGGCGCTCGCCGCACCCGCCGGGGTCGCGGGGTTCGTGGACGGGCCGGGCCTCTACCCCTCGCTCACCGCGCGGCAGAACCTCGCGGCGTTGGCCAAGCTCGGCGGGTACCTCGTCGGCGACGTCCTCGAGGAGGTCGGGCTCGCCGACGTCGCCGACGACCGGGTGCGCGGCTTTTCCCTCGGCATGCGCCAGCGGCTCGGCCTGGCGGCGGCCCTGCTCACCTCGCCCCGGCTCCTCGTGCTCGACGAGCCGGCCAACGGCCTGGACCCGGCGGGCAAGCAGCACGTCCACGGGGTCCTGACCCGGCTGGCGGCGGCCGGCACGGCGGTGGTGCTGTCCAGCCACCGGATGGACGACCTCGAATCGCTGTGCGCGGAGGTGACGATCCTGGCGACCGGCCGGGTCGTCTTCACCGGGCCGCCGGCCAAGCTGTCCGCGGAGAGCGGCGAGCTGGCCTACCGGCTGCGGACCGCCGACCCGGCCGCCACCCGCCGGGCGATCGAACAGACGCGGGGGATCCGGCTCGTCGAGGCGCCGCGGGAGGCCGACGCGGTGGTCGTGCGGGCGCTCGTGTCCGCGCTGGACGAATTGGTGCTGCGGCTGGGGCGGGACGGGGTCGCGGTGCGCGAGCTCGCACCCGTGGTGCCGCCCCTGGAAGCGGCGTTCCTCGCACTGACCGGGCAGGAGGCCATCCGATGACCACGACCGTCGCCGCGCGTCCCGTTCCCCTCTCGCGCGCCTACCGCTTCGAGCTCGTCAAGCTCTTCGCCACCTGGCGCATCCGCCTGCTCGTCCTGGCCTGCTGGCTCGCCCCCGCGGTCTTCGTCGCCGCCGTGAGCGAACAGAGCTCGCTGCCCGTCGACACGCTCTTCGGCCGCTGGATGAACGCCACCGGGTGGGCCGGCCCGCTCGTCATGCTCGGCTTCGCCGGCACCTACGCGCTTCCCCTCCTCACCTCCGTCGTCGCCGGGGACGTGTTCGCCGCCGAAGACCGGCTGGGTACCTGGCGGCACCTGCTCGTCGCCGTCCGGTCCGCGAGCCGGCTCTTCGCCGCGAAAGCGCTTGCCAGCCTCACCGTCCTGCTGGTGCTCGTCGCCGGGATGGCCGTCTCCAGCACCGCCGGCGGCCTGCTCACCGCCGGGAACCGGGCCCTCGTCGGCTTCGACGGGCACCTGCTCGCTCCCGGCGACGCGGCCACCGGCGTGCTCCTCGCCTGGGTGAGTGTGCTCGCCCCCACCCTGGCCCTCGCCGGGCTCGGGCTGCTCGGGTCCGTCCTTTGGGGACGGTCGCCGATGGGTCTGCTCCTGCCCGCCGTCGCCGCCCTCGCCATGGCGCTCGCCCAGCTGCTGCCGCTGCCCGTCGCCGTGCGGCTCGCTCTGCCCAGCTACGCCTTCATCGCGTGGAACGGCCTCTTCACCGCCCCGGCGCAGCTCGGGCCGCTGCTCGTCGCGGCCGGCGTCAGCCTCGGGTGGGCCGTGGCCGCGACGACGCTGGCGTACCTGCTGTTCCTGCGCCGCGACTTCACCAACGCCGCCCACGACGGCTCCGGAGGCCGGGCGCTCGCCGCGGTGCCACTGGTCGTGCTCTTCGGCGCCACCGCCGCGATCGTCGCCGTGGCGACACCCGCGCTGGGCTCCGGGATCACCCAGGACAAGGTGCAGCGGTCGGTCGCCACCGCGTTCGCGCACCTCTACCGCCTGCAGGCCGGTCAGCTGCACCGCCCCGACGTCACCGAAGCGGAGCTGGCGGCGACGGCCGCGTGCACCAAGGGCGACGGCCTGGTCGAGGCCGAAGGGCCCGGCAACGACTGGCGGTGCGTCGTCTCCTGGCACCTGCCCGGCGTCACGGCCACCGGGTCGGCGATCTACCAGCTGGACGTCACCGCGGACGGGCGGTACGTCGCCGACGGCGACGGGCCGAAGGAAGTCAACGGCTACTTCCAGGTGCGGACCCCCGGGGGAGACCAGCCCAACCCGCTCTGGCAGTTCGACGCGAACGTCGAACTGCTCGCCACCACGAAGGGATGAGCTCCATGCAGGTAACACGCCGCAGAAGGCGGGCCGGGAAAAGCCGGCTGGGCGGCCATCGGCTGCGTTACGCGACCGCCGGCTCCGCCACGCTCGTGCTCATCGCCATCGGCACCGGTGTCGGCGTCGCGTCGACCGAGCAGTTCGGCCAGGACCAGGTCGGCCAGGTCACCGAGAACGGCCAGGTCGTCTCGGCCGACCAGTACCTCAAGCCGATCGGCGATCGGCTGGTCGTGAACAACGGCAAGATCATGGCGTCCGCGGTCAGCCCCGACGGCGCCCACCTCGCCGCGCTGACCGCCGACGGCGGGATCGCGCTGACCATCGTCGACCTGAAGAGCTGGAAGGTGCAGCAGCTCGTCGGCAACTCCGCCACGGCGAACCTGCGCATCGCCGGCAACGACGTCGGCCAGGAAGGCCCGTCGTACTCCCCGGACGGCAAGAGCCTGTGGCTCGCGCAGACCGACGGCTACACCAAGTTCACGGTGAACCCGGACGGCACGGTCGCCGCGCCGGCGCCGGTGAAGATCCCGGCGGACGGCACCAAGCACGCGCTGGTGGCCCAAGCCGTCTTCTCGCCCGACGGCGCGACCGTGTACTCCGCGGTCAACGGCCAGAACCGCGTCGTCGCCCTCGACGCGGCGACCGGCGCGATCAAGCAGAGCTGGGCCACCGGCAACGCCCCGCGCGACCTGGTCCGCGTCGGCACCAAGCTGTACGTCAGCAACGAAGGCGGCCGCGCGGCGAAGCCCGGTGAGCCGACGCTGAACTCCTACGACACCCAGGTGCCGGCGAGCCGGTTCACCGGGGCCACCACCAGCGGCACGGTCAGCGTCATCGACCTCGCGAACGCGGCCGCCGCGCCGAAGAGCATCGATGTCGGCCTCCACCCGACCGCGGTCTACTTCAAGAACGGCGCGCTGTTCGTCACGAACACCGCGAGCAACAGCGTCTCCGTCATCGACACCGCCCGCGACAAGGTCGTCCAGACCATCGCGACCCAGCCGTGGCCGCAGGCCTCGGTCGGGTACGAGCCGGACGGCGTGACGCTGACCGACGACGGCCACCTGCTGGTGACGCTCGGCCGCGCCAACGCGGTCGCCGTCTACCGCTACTGGTGGGCGCAGGCGCCGGTGAGCTACGTCGGGCTGCTGCCCACGGACTACTTCCCGACGGCGATCACCACGGTCGGCACGGACGTCGTGGTCTCCAACACCCGCGGCATCGACGCCCGCCGTCCCACGACCGCGGCCGGCCACGGGACGCACGACACGACGTCGAGCGTGCAGAAGTTCCGGCTGCCGGACGACCACGCGATCCGCGGTTACACCGGTCAGGTCTTCAAGCAGAACGGCTGGACGGACAACTCGGTCCAGGTGGCGCAGGACCACGGCCACCGCCGTCCGGTGCCGGTGCCCGACCGGCTCGGCGACCCGTCGACGATCAAGCACGTCTTCCTGCTGGTCAAGGAAAACCGCACCTACGACCAGGTGTTCGGCGACGACCCCCGCGGCAACGGCGACCCGTCGGTGACGCAGTTCGGCGAGAACGTCACGCCGAACCAGCACGCGCTCGAGCGGCAGTTCGGGTTGTACGACAACACCTACGACATCGGCACGAACTCCGCCGAGGGCCACAACTGGCTCATGCAGGCCGACAACCCCGAGTACACCGAATCGTCGGCGGGGGAGTACCTGCGCAGCTACGACACCGAGGACGACGCGCTCGGCCACCAGACGTCGGGCTTCCTCTGGACCGGCGCGCAGGCGGCCGGGAAGTCGGTGCGGGACTTCGGCGAGTTCCAGCAGTTCCTGACCAAGCCCGCCGGGGCGAGCTGGCAGAACCTGTACTGCGACGCGAAGAACATGGCGTCCACGGGGGAGCCGACGGCCTACCCGCTGGTGTCGTCGTCGCCGATCCCGTCGCTGAACGACGTGTCGGTGCCGGGCTTCCCGAAGTTCGACACGGCGGTGCCGGACGTCTACCGCTACCAGATCTGGAAGGACGACTTCGAGAAGCACGGCCCGGCGAACCTGAACATGTTCTGGCTGTCCAGCGACCACACCGGCGGCCCGCCGAACGCGGCCGCCCAGGTCGCCGACAACGACCTCGCGGTCGGCAAGATCGTCGACGAGATCTCGCACAGCCCGTACTGGAAGGACTCGGCGATCTTCGTGGTCGAGGACGACTCGCAGGCCGGTCTGGACCACATCGACGGCCACCGGGCGCCGGTGCAGATCATCAGCCCGTACGCCCGGCACGGCGTCGTCGACAGCCACTACTACTCGCAGATCACGATGATCCGCACGATCGAGCAGATCCTCGGCGTCAAGCCGATGAACCAGAAGGACAGCGCGGCGACGCCGATGAGCGCGGCGTTCACGCCGAAGCCGGACTACACGCCGTTCACGGCGCTCCCGAACCGGACGTCGTTGACCGGGGGCCTGGCGACCCAGCCGTCCTGCGGCGCGGACACCCCGGCGCCACCGAACCCGGCGGCCGCACCGGTGCCGTCGTCAGCGGTGCCGTCGGACAAGCGGCAGGTGGCGGCGCAGTGGCAGGAATGGACGGCGCACCAGCGCCTGACCGGCCCGGACGCGGTCGCCGACTACGCCAATCCCGCGCAGATGAACCACTTCACGTGGTACCAGACGCACGGGTGGCAACGGCCCTACCCGGGTGAGAACCAGGTGTACGCCCCGGAGCAGGTGCCGGGTGCGTACCTGCCGTCCGCGGAATCGGACGGCTGACCCGGACGGCTGATGCGGAAGGCGGGAGGTCCCGCGCGGGCCTCCCGCCTTTCGGTGAGCATTCACTGCCCGTAGCCCGTCGGCGGGCGTCTTCTTCCTGAGTTCAGCCGCAACCGGACATCGCGGTCGACGGCCCCAGCCGCCCGCGCACCGGCCGCGCGGCAACGGCGGCGGGGGTCCGGTATTGCCGGGACGCGGCGGGCTTGCTGCGGCGGGTGGAGGCCCGGATGGGCGACCGTCCGGACTCGGTGGCGGCGTTCGCGAGGTGAGCCGTGGTCGCGGGAGGTCCGGTCCGGCGAGCCCCGCCGGCCCGGCCGGGCGGTGCCGGTCCGCGGCGGGCCGAACCGCGACCGAAGCCGCGGATCGACCGCTCAGCGGGCCGGTCGCAGGTGTTCGGCGCGCCAGTGCCGTCCCCGGCGGGGTGTCCGCCAATGCCGTCCCCGCCACGGCCGCACCGGGCCGCGGGAGGCCAGGAACGCCGGCTGGTGCTCCGCGAAACCCTCCGCCGTGAGGCCCATCAGCACCGGGTACCGGACCTCGCCCCGGCGCAGCTCGGTGTCCCGGGGGCGGCCCTCCTCGCGGAAGCCCAGCTCGCCGTGCAGCGCCAGCGAGGCGAAGTTGCTCCCGTTGATGCTGACCTCGCACTTGCGGTACCGCCGCAGCTCGAACATGTACCCCAGCAGGACCGTGACGGCGTCGGCCGCGTAGCCGCAGCGGCGGTACTGGGGGCCGATGCCGATGCCGTAGCTGAAGTGGCCGGAGGCCGGGTCGGCCTGGATCCAGATCGACCCGACCAGCGTCCGGTTGTGCAGTGTCTCGATCGCGAAGTGGAAGTCGTCGCCCGCCGGGCCGCGGTGCGTCGCCCAGTGGCGGTAGCCGCCGACCTGCCGGTCCGAAGCACGGTCGAACCCGATCAGGGCGCGGTGATCCGCCGGGCGGACCTCCCGCAACCGCACCTTCCACCCCGCCCAGCTCATCGGCAGTGATGGTACAGCCCGATCACCAGTAGCACTGCGTGGTCATGTCGTCGAGCCGGACGAACCGGGACGAGCCGTTCGCCCCGATGATCGCCTTGACGAACACCGGGTTGACGCCGTTGAGGTTCCACCGGGCCGTGTTGACCGCCTGGTACGCGCCGCTGCCGTTGAGCCACGGGTAGGTGCTGGACAGCAGGTGCCCGGAGGAGTCCCAGATCTCGATGCCGACCTGCGCCCCGCCCGCCGTCTGCATGGAGAACTGCGACGCGCACTGGGCGTTGCCCGGCACCGAGTTCGTGGGCACCCAGAAGCCCTCGAACGCCCAGCCGTTGGTGGCGAACAGCCAGCCGTTGTTGCGGCCGGACCGGGCGGTCCCGGCCCCGACGTCGAACCCGGCCGACGCGGAACCCCCGGTCGCCACCAGCCACGACGACTGCGGGTTGACCTCGAACCCGTCCTGCACCTGCGACAGGGAGGCGTGGGCCACCCCGGACGTCAAGGCCATCAGCGCGGCGGCCACCGCGGTGACGCCACCCAGCTTGCGCAGAAGCCGGCTGCGGCCTCCGGAAAACGTTGCGGACATGTTCGGTCCCTCCCTCGATTCGGAGCACTTCCGCCCCTCTGAGCACGCAGGGAGGAGCGGTGATACGTCCGGTAACGAGAAGGCCGGCCGGGGCGACGGACAGGACACGATGAACCTGATGCCCCTGCCGGACCGAGCCGCGAGCGACGGCTTCCCGCGCTGCCTGACCGAGTTGCTCGAGCTGTGCCGCGTGCACCTCCCCGACCGGACGGCTGAGGCCGGCGAGCACGAGGAGGACCAGCGCGTCGTCCTGCGTGGCGCGCTGGGCTACCGGCACGCCGACTGCCCCGATCTCCCGGAGCCGTTCTTCGACGCGCTCGTGCGCGCCGCGGTCCACGACCCGGACCCCAGCCTCAACCGGCAATTCGTCGAGCCGCTCCGCCGGGCGTTCGGTGTGCGCCGGACCCAGGAAGCCTTCCTCGAAGTCCTCACGACCGGCACGAACCCGGAACGCGCCGGGGCGGCCCGCGCCTGGTACTGGGCCACGCTCGAGCGGCTCGACGACGTCCAGGACCGCTGGAACCGCGCCGCCCTGCGCGAGTTCGTGGCCAACGACGACCTCGACGTCCGCCGGTGCGTCCTGCCCGGGCTCACCCTCGACCCGGCCCACCACCCCGCCGAACTGCGCCCGCTGGTCGCCGAGGCGGTGCACCTCGCGCGGACCCACCCCGACGACTACCTCCGGCACCGCGTCGAGCTCCAGGTGGCCGACCCGGAGGACTGAGGTGTCACAAGCTTCGCCCCACCGGTGTCTCGAGGTCGTTCCCAACCCACGACACCGGAGGACGAACCCATGGAACCCCGCCTCGACCTGTTCACCACCGAAACCGGCTCCCGGCTGGTGAAGCGGTTCGCCGGCCTCGGCCAGGTCGTCGACCAGTCGCCGCTGCCGAAGCTCACCCGGGAGCTGGTCAGCCTGCGGGCCAGCCAGATCAACGGGTGCGGCTGGTGCCTCGACATGCACGCCAAGGAAGCCGCCGCGGCCGGGGAGTCGGCGGTCCGGCTCGCGCTCGTCGCCGCCTGGCGGGAGTCGACGGTCTTCACCGAAGCCGAGCGGGCCGCGCTCGCGCTGGCCGAGGAGGGCACCCGGCTCGCCGACGCCGCCCAAGGCGTGTCCGACGAGACCTGGGCCCGGGTGCGCGAGCACTACGACGACGAGCAGGTCGCCGCGCTGGTCGCACTGGTCGCCTTGATCAACGCCGCCAACCGGCTCGCCGTGATCGTGCACCAGAAGGGCGGGTCCTACGACGCCGGGATGCTCGCCGCCGCTGCCGAACGCGGCTGAGCCGACGGCGGCCGCGAAGCACGCTTCAACAGCGTGGCGAGGACGGTGCCGAGCACGACCAGCGGGGTGATCGCGAGGAAGGCCCCGCCGATGTGCCCGGCCACGTCCTCGCCGAGCAGGGTGCCGAAGACGGCGACCCCGAACGCGGCGCCGATCGACCGGGCGAAGGTGACCACCGCGCTCGCGGCCCCGATGTCGGCGGCGGGCACCGCGTTCTGCGCCGCCGTCAGCGCGACCATCGGGACCATCCCGATCCCGACGCCGGTGACGGCGAAGTACCCGATCAGCGCGAGCGGCGTGGTGCCGGGCGTCAGGGTGCTCAGCAGGAGCAGCCCGGCGACGTTCAGCGCCATGCCGGTCACCAGGACGACCCGCACGCGCGCCGGGTTCGCGACCCACCGCCCGGCCAGCGACTGGCTGACGACCAGCCCGAGCACCAGCGGCAGCAGGTGCACCCCGGAGAGCGTCGCCGAGACGCCGTCGACGACCTGCAGGTACGTCGGCAGGTAGACCAGCACGCTGAACATCGCGACGTTGGCGATGAACCCGACGAGCGCGGCCAGCACGACCGTGCGCGAGGCGAACATCGCCGGCGGCAGCACCGGTGCGGCGGCGCGGCGCTCGACCGGGACCACCAGTCCGATGAGGACGATCGCGGCGGTCGCGAGCGCCAGCGTGCCCGGCGACGTCCAGCCCCACCGCGGGCCGAAGGAGGTGATCAGGACCAGCGCGGTGGCCGCGCCGGCCAGCAGCAGCGCGCCGGCGTAGTCGATGCGGGCGGAGGGCCTGCGGACCGTGGCCGGCAGAGCCCGCGCCGCGAGCACCACGGCCACCAGCCCGACCGGGACGTTGACCAGGAACGCCCACCGCCACGAGAGGTGATCGGTGAACAGGCCGCCGAGCAGCGGGCCGGCGATGCTGGCGACGCCGTAGACCGAGCCGAACCAGCCCTGGTAGCGCCCGCGGTCGGCCGGCGCGGCGATGTCGCCGACCAGCGCGAAGGTCAGGACGATCATGCCGCCGCCGGCCAGGCCCTGCAGGGCGCGGGCGGCGATCAGCTGGGGCAGGTCCTGGGCGAGGCCGCACAGCGCGGAGGCGAGCAGGAACGCCGTCGTGGCGACGAGGTAGAGGCGCTTGCGCCCCAGCATGTCGCCGAGCTTGCCCCAGAGCGGGGTCGCGGCGGTCGACGCGAGCAGGTAGGACGCGGTGATCCAGGCGATGTCCCGGAACCCGCCGAGGTCGCGGGCGATCCGGGGCAGCGCGGTGGCGACGATGGTCTGGTCCAGCGCGGCCAGCAGGACGGCGAGGATCAGCGCCGTCATCGCCGGCCGCACCGCGGGTCTGGCGGGGGTGTCGATGCTCATTTCGCTTCCGGAACGGTGATGGTCTTGTATTCGGTGTAGGTGCCGAGCCCGGCGGCGCCGTACTCGCGGCCGAGACCGCTGGCCTTGAACCCGCCGAACGGGCCGTCGAAGCCGATCGGCGCGCCGTTGATCGTGACCGTGCCGGTCCGCACGCGGCGGGCGACGGCGAGCGCGTGCGCCGGGTCGGCCGACCACACGCCGCCGGACAGGGCGTACTCGGAGTCGTTGGCGATGCGGACGGCGTCGTCCTCGTCGTCGTAGGCGATGACGACCAGGACCGGGCCGAAGATCTCTTCCTGGGCGATCCGCATCGCGTTGTCGACGTCGGCGAAGAGCGTCGGCGTGACGTAGTTGCCCGCTTCCAGCCCCGGCGGCACGTCCGGGCCGCCGGTGACGAGCCGCGCGCCTTCTTCGACGCCGAGGCGGATGTAGTCGAGGACGCGCTGCTGCTGGTCGCGGCGGATCATCGGGCCGATGAACGTGCCGTCGTCGGCCGGGTCGCCGACGCCCAGGGACTCGATCAGGTCCTTCAGCCCGGCGACCACCTCTTCGTAGCGGCTGCGCGGCGCGAGGATGCGCGTCTGCGCGATGCACGATTCGCCGTTGTTGAGCAGGGAGCCGAACTTCAGGCCCTGGACCGCCGCGCCGAGGTCGGCGTCGGGCAGGATGATCGCGGCCGATTTGCCGCCCAGTTCCAGGCTGACCCGCTTGAGCTGTTCCCCGGCCAGCGACGCGATGCGGCGTCCGGCGCGGGTGGAGCCGGTGAAGGCGATCTTGTCCACGTCGGGGTGCCTGACCAGGTACTCACTGGTCTCGCGGTCGGCGGGCAGGACGCTGATGACGCCCTTGGGCAGGCCGGCCTCCGCGAGCAGCTCCGCGAGGAGGTTCATGCTCAGCGTGTTCTCGGGCGAAACCTTGAGGACGACGGTGTTGCCGGCGAGCAGCGCGGGGATGATCTTGGCGGACGCCGAGGAGAACGGCGAGTTCCACGGGATGATCGCGGCGACCACGCCGATCGCCTCCCGGCGCACGACCGACCGGAACGGCGCGGCGGGATCCGACGGCGCCAGGGTCTCCTCCCAGCTGAACTCCTCGGCCGCCTTCAGGTAGGCGTTGGCCTGCCGGGTCAGGCCGGGCTGGCCGGCCTTGGTGAACCAGAGTGCGGAACCGTTCTCCGCGGAGATGAGCGCCGCGACCTCGTCGGCGCGCTTCTCGCGCAGAGCGGCTAGCTCGCGGACGACGGCGATCCGCTCCGCGGGCGAGGTGCGCGGCCACGGGCCGTCGTCGAAGGCCTTCCGGGCGGCCGCGACGGCTCGATCGACGTCGGCGGGCAGCGCCTGCGCGGCGCGGCCGATGACCGAGTTGTCGTGCGGGGACCGGATGTCCACCAGCTCGGTGCTGCTCGGCGCGGTCCACGTGCCGCCGATGAAGAGGTCCTCGTAGGTGATCACTGCTGCCTCCCTAGGCTGATCTGTCACATCAGTGTAGCACTTAACTGCCTCAGCAGTGTGGCAGTTACTGCTAGGGTGGAAGAGTGAGAGCCGACGCCGCGCGCAACCTCGAACTTCTGCTGACCACGGGCGCCCGCATGCTCGCCGAAGACCCGGCCACGAGCATCGCGGCGATCGCGGCCGAGGCCGGCCTCGACCGCCGGACCGTCTACCGCCGGTTCCCGAGCCGGGAGGAGCTCTTGTCCGCGGTCTACCAAGCGCGCCTGGATGCGATCGAAGCGGCGATCGAGGCCGCCCGGCTCCGGGAGGCGCCGGTGCCGGACGCGCTGGACCAGTACGTCCAGGGGATCGTCAGGGTCAACCGCACCTGGCCGACCGAGGTGAGCCGGATGCGCTCGGACCCGGAGATCTGGGCCCGCCGCCAGCGCGCGGTCGAGGAGGTCGACCGGTTTCTCAAGCGGGCCACCTACGAGGGCTTCCTGCGGGCGGGGCTGCCGCCCCGCTGGCCCGGCAGCGTCCTGGGGGCACTGGTGCGGCTGTCCACAAAGGACCTGTCGGTCCTGAACGACGTCCAGGCCGCGAACGTCATCGTCGACACGTTCCTGCGCGCCTTCGGCACGGGCGACGCGGGCTAGGAGCGCCCGGCCGCGGGTCGGCCCGCGTACCCGGACGGTCGGCCGGCGTACCCGGAGGGTCGGTTCGCGTACCGGAGCGGTCGGCCGGCGTACCCGGAGGGTCGGTTCGCGTACCGGAGCCGTCGGCCACCGATCCGCACGCGCCGACGCTCCAGGTGCGCGGGCCGACCTCCTAGGTGCGCGGGCCGACTCTCCAAGTACGCGGGCCGACTCTCCAAGTACGCCGGCCGACGTTCCAAGTACGCGGGCCGGCCTCTAGGCGCGCTGGATCTCGCCCGGGGCGTTGGTGCCGGTCTCCGATCCCGAAAGGTGCCGGGCCGTGTTGACCAGCCCGACCATGCTGAACGCCTGCGGGGTGTTCCCCACCTGCCGCCCCGCGTCGGTGTCGTACTCCTCCGACAGCAGGCCGACGTCGTTGCGCAGCCCCAGCAGCTGCTCGAACAGCCCGCGGGCCTCGCTCGTGCGGCCGGTCGCGTGGAGGGCGTCGGCGAGCCAGAAGCTGCACGCCAGGAAGCTGCCGTCGCCGCCGGGCAGTCCGTCGACGCCGCCGTCCGCGTCGGGGTCGTAGCGCCGGACGAATCCGCCGTGGGCGAGTTCGGCCCGGACCGCGTCCACCGTTCCGCGGACCCGGGGGTCCTCGGCCGGCAGGAAGCCGACGCGGGGGATGAGCAGCAGGGCCGCGTCCAGGCCGCGGGAGCCGTAGAACTGCGTGAACGTGTTCCGGTCGGCGTCGTAGCCGTGGGCGCAGACGTCCTGGTGGATCTTCTCCCGGAGGGCCCGCCAGCGGTCGATCGGGCCGTCGAGGCCGTGGGCCCGCACCGTGTGCACCGCCCGGTCGACGCCGGCCCAGGCCAGCACCTTCGAGTGGACGAAGTGCCGGCGCGGCCCGCGGACCTCCCAGAGACTGTTGTCCGGCTGGTCCCAGTGGCCTTCGAGGAAGTCGAGCAGCCCCCGCTGCAGGTCCCAGGCCGGGTGGGACGTCGGGAGCCCGGCTTCACGGACCAGGTGGAGCCCGTCGAGGACCTCGCCCCAGACGTCGAGCTGGAACTGGTCCGCCGCGGCGTTGCCGACCCGGACCGGGGAGGCGCCTTCGTAGCCCGGCAGCCAGTCCAGCGTCGACTCCGGCAGCCGGCGGGTGCCGTCGAGGCCGTACATGATCTGCAGGTCGGCGGGATCGCCGGCGACCGCGCGGACGAGCCATTCCCGCCACGCCCGGGCTTCGTCGTGGTAGCCGGTGCCGATCAGGGCCTGCAGGGTGAAGGTCGAGTCGCGCAGCCAGCAGTAGCGGTAGTCCCAGTTGCGCGACCCGCCGAGCTGTTCCGGCAGCGACGTCGTCGCGGCGGCGACGATGCCGCCGGTCGGGGCGTAGGTGAGGGCCTTGAGGGTGATCAGCGCGCGCCGGACCGCGTCCGGCCACTGCCCCGCGTACCGGCAGTTCCCGATCCAGTCCGCCCAGAAGCGTTCCGTGCCGGCGAGTGCGGTTTCGGCGTCGGCGGACCGCGGGCGTGGCCGGTAGGAGGCGTGGTGGGTGAGGACGAACGGGACGCGCTCCCCGGCGGCCACGGTGAACTCGGCGTGCGTGGCCAGGTCCTCGCCGTGCAGCGGCACCGGGGTGCGGACCCGGATCGCGTCGGGCCCGGCGACCGCGACGAACTCGCCGTCCTCGGTCCGCACCCAGGGGGTGACGGAACCGTAGTCGAGCCGCAGCCGCAGCAGCATGCGCATCGGGACCCGGCCGGTCACGCCTTCGACGATCCGGACGACGTCCGCGGCTTCCCCGCGCGGCGGCATGAAGTCCAGGACGCGGACCGTGCCGTCGGGGGTGTCCCACTCGGACGTCATGATCAGCGAGTCGCCGCGGTACGAACGCCGGGTCGCGGGGCCGCCGCCCGCCGGGGCGAGCCGCCAGGTGCCGGCGTGCTCGTCGTGCAGGAGCGCGGCGAAGCAGGCGGGCGAGTCGAAGCGCGGGAGGCACAGCCAGTCGATCGCGCCGTCGCGCGAGAGCAGCGCCGCCGTGTGCAGATCGCCCAGCAGGGCGTAGTCCTCGATCGGGGCCACGGCGATCAGCGCTCGCCGTCGAGGTCGATGACGACCTTGACGTCGTCGTCGTTCGCTTCGAAGGCGTCGGCCGCCCGGGCCAGGGGCACCCGCCGGGTGACGAGCCCGTCCAGCCAGTCCAGGTCCGCGCGGCCGAGCGCGCCGGCGGCGGCCCGGTAGTGGCGGAGGTTGGCGTTGACCGAGCCGATGACGACGTCGTTTTCGAGGACGAGCTCGCGGTTGACGGTCCCGGCGTCCACGGTGATGCTCCGGCCGGTGGGGGAGACACCGGTGAGGCAGACGATGCCGTACGCGCCGGTGCCCGCCATCGCGTCGAACACCAGGGAGCCGACGCCGGTGGCCTCGAGGACGATGTCCGGCTCGAGCGACGGCAGCACCTTTTCGACCGGGTCGTGGTGGTAGGTCGCGCCGAGCGCCTCGACGAGCCGGGGTTTGGGGCCGTCGGTGACGCGGTCGAGGACGTGGACGTCGAGGCCGCGCTGCACGCCCAGCAACGCGGCGAGCAGCCCGATCGGGCCCGCGCCGGTGACCAGCACCCGCCGCGGCTCGAACCAGGCGCGTTCCCCGACGCGCTGGATCTGCTCCCACGCCTTCGCGACGACCGTCGTGGGCTCCAGCAGCATGCCGACGTTCCGCAGGCGGGGGTCGAGGCGGACCGCGTAGTCCGCCTCGACGGTCCACCGCTCGCTGCCGTAGCCGTCGAGCTCCTTGATGCCGCGCTCGGTGTAGCGGCCGTTGCGGCACATGTCGAACTCCCCGGCCGCGCACGCGCCGCAAGGCACCGGGTCGGGCCGCCGGACGACCCCGACGACGAGGTCGCCCTCGGCGAAGCCGGCGGCCGGAGTGATCACCTGACCGAGTGACTCGTGCCCCAGCACCAGCCGGTCCCGGCCGGGTGGTGCCCAGCCGTACTCGCCGCGGGCGATCTCCTTGTCCGTGCCGCACACGCCGAGCGCGAGACCCCGCACGAGCAGCTCGCCCGGCGCCGGATGTGGCTCGGGCACCGTGCCGACCCGCAGAGACCCCCGCTGTTCCGGCACCACGGTCAGTGCTCGCATCTTCCCGCTCCTTCCCGCGGCGGCATGGCCGTCCGAACCGCTCGATCACGGTTTGACGCCCGTGCGCTCCGCAAAACATGCCGGCGGGCGGTGATGAGCGGGCAAATGCGACGTCGCGGGGCGGAAAGCCCGGACGGGACCGGAACACCGGCCCCGTCCGGGTGGCGGGCTCAGCCGGCGGCGACGATGCGCCACCGCTGGTTGGTGCTGCTGCTGTCACCGTATTGACCGAGATCGGTGCCGCTGCCGGTGCGGCCCATGCCGTCGAGGTATTCCCCGGTGCTGTTGTTCCGAATGCGGACGTTGTTCGCGTCGGTCACCACCGACCACAGCTGGTTGCCGCTGCTGCTCGCGGCGTACTGGCTCACGACGGCGCCGTTCGTGGTGCGGCCCGCGCCGTCCAGGTAGAGGCCGGTGGCGCGGTTCTTGATGCGCACGCGGTTGCCGGCGTTCTCGATGACCCACTGCTGGTCGTAGCGGCCGGGGTCGCCGCTCGCCTGGCCGGTGCCCGAGCCGCTGGCGGTGCGGCCCAGCCCGTCGACGTACAGCCCGGTGGCGGCGTTGACGATCCGGACGTACGTGCCGCCTCCGTCGCCCAGGCCCCACGCGTACTTCAGCCGGGTCAGCCCGCTGGGGTTCGACAGCGTCAGCTTGGTGCCCGCGCCGGTGCCCGCCTTGGTCGTCATGCTGTACCAGTCGCCGTCGCGCAGGCCCGGCCAGTACACGCTGCCCACGCCCAGGCTCCGCAGTTTCGCGCTGACGCCGCGGATGTAGTCGGCGAAGAACGATCCGCTCGGGATGCTGTAGTCGAGGGAGTCGTAGTGCACGCCGTTCTTGCTGCCCGGCGACATCGGGCCGCCCCATTCGGTGACGACGGTCCGGTCCGCGTACCCGCCGATGTAGCCGCCGATGTGGTCGGCCCACTCGGTTTCGCTTTCGTAGCCGGCGAAGAACGAGTAGTCGTGGGCCGCCAGCAGCGTCCCGTCGAGCCGCCGGTCGCCGCCGACCGCGGGCACGTTCTGGGCCAGGCCGGCGCCGTCGAGGATCACCCGGTCGCGCGGCACGCTTGGGTACCGGTTCAGCCAGGCGGTGTAGAAGTTGTTCAGGTCGCCCGCGCTGTAGGCGTACGGCTCGTTGATGACCTCGAAGTAGGCGTTCGGGTTGCTGCCGTACTTGGCGACGACCGTGTCCCACATCTGCTGGAACCGGCCCGTGTCCGTCGGCTTGCCGCCGGTGTAGGCCCAGTACGCCAGGATCACCTTGCCCTTGGTGAGCGCGGTGTCGATCGCCCCGGTGTAGGTGCCCCAGTAGCCGGAGACCGTCGGTTCGTTGATCGGCATCCGGACGGTGCCGCCCCCGGTGATGGAGTACAGCTGCCCGACGACCTGGTTCGCCGTGGCGGCGGCCGAGGAGTACGTGTCCGAGGCACCGAGCCCGGAGACGTACAGCACGCCGTTGACGAAGTTGTCCCGCGCGTCGGCCCAGTTGACGCCCTTGAGCCCGGCCGTCGACGCCTGGGCCTGCGCCGGGACGGCGGTCACCAGCCCGCCGGCCAGCGCGGACACCGCCAACAGCCGGACTGCCGTGGACAGCATCCTGCGAAGCACGGAGTGGGTCGGTCTCATCGGCTCGTTCCTCCCGGATCCTGCGCAGCGGCAAATGGTCGAGACACTGGTTAACACCCGGCCCCGGCAAGCGGCCAGGGTTCCGAAGCGAAACGCTCAGGATCGGTCAGAAAAGAACACCGTCGTGCCGCATTGAACAGGACGCTCCTGTTCAATGCGGCACGACGCACTGTGCTCAGCCGAAGTCGACGTCACTGCACCACATGTACGTCTGGTCCTGGTGTGAAGCCTGCCAGATCGTGAAGACGACGTGGTGTCCGCGATAACCGCCGGTGGTCTGGACGGTGAAGGTGATGTCCTTCGCCGGGGCGTAGCGGCCGGTCTGCGTGACCTGGTCGAGGTTGCCCCAGCCGAGGCGCTGGGTGGTGGGGTCGTAGCCGTTCTTGCTGACGTAGACCCGGATGAAGTCGGCGCCGTGGCTGGCCTGGTCGTACAGGTGCATCGAGAAGGTGCTGCCGAGGCTGGTGGTGCGCCACTGGCCGGGGGTGTTCAGGGAGTTGTTGCGCGCCAAGCCGTTGCTGCACAGCTGCCCGTCGGGCGTCGCTCCCTGGAAGTTGCCGTGCAGCCCGTCCCGCAGGGCGCTCATCCAGTTCCACATGGTGTCGGCGTTGGCCTGGAAAGCCGCCCAGCACATGGGATCCTGCTGCTGCATGGCGGGGTTGGTGTGCTGGCTGCCCCAGTCTTTCCAGCACTGGTAAGCCCGGGTGGCGGGACTGACGATGGTCCCGTGCGCCGAGGCGGCGGGCACCCCGACGAACAGGCCGGCCAGCCCGGCGAGGACCAGGGCGATCAGGCCCCGTCGTCCGGTGCCGGACCCGGAGAAGTTGCGCCTACGCATGGATGAGCCTCCATTCTCGGATGATCGAGCGGTGGTGGTTCATTGTGGGAGCGCTCCCAGGGTGGCAGCAGCTTATCCCCGATCCGGACAAACTTCAACCAAACGCCGGAGCGGAATCGCGGTTATTCCCCACCGGTTCCTCTTTCGAAAAGAACGGATTTCCCGCCGAAACTTTCGGAGTTTGTAGCTGAATCGTTCCCGGCGGTGACCCTGACCCGGAGCCCGGGGGCACCTCGGGGAGTTCCCCGATTGCCCGCGTGCGACCGGCGCGAAGAGACTTTGCCGCATGCGTTCTTCCGCTCTCGCGTTCCTCATCGCCCCGCTTTGCCTGGGCCTCT
The DNA here is from genome assembly GCF_040681595.1 of Amycolatopsis sp. NPDC051716. Lineage (NCBI taxonomy): Bacteria > Bacillati > Actinomycetota > Actinomycetes > Pseudonocardiales > Pseudonocardiaceae > Amycolatopsis > Amycolatopsis sp. NPDC051716. The sequence goes on from NZ_JBFAZA010000033.1 coordinate 26,905, forward strand.
ACGGCGTCATCAGGATCCTGGACGGCTTGGACGGCAGCCGCGGCCCGGGGCTCGCGTGGACCGCCGGTCACCTGGTTTTCCTCGTGGGGCTGGGATTCTTCGCACTGGCCTTCCGGACCATGTGGGCGATGGCGGGCCGGACCCGTCTCGCCACCGCCGGGTTCGCCGCCGGGATCGCCGGCGAGCTGGCCGTGGGCGGCCAGTTCGGCATCGACCTCGTGGCCGGGTTCCGGTCCGCCGACCGCGCCGGAATGGACGCGTACTTCGCCCGGATCCAGGACGTGCCGGGCGTCGACGCGGTGTTCTACAGCTACGGGCCGCTGCTGTTCTTCGCCGGCCAGCTCGCCTTGGTCACGCTGCTGGCCGTCGGACGGCAGGTGAAGCCGTGGGCGCCGGTACTGGTGCTCGCCGAGATCATCCTGCCGCTGCTCGACAAGGACTTCATCCCGCTGGGCGCTGCGCTGCTGCTCGTCGCCTTCGCCCCGCTCCTGCGGCGCGGCGACGTACCGCGGTCCACTTCGGACCCGGCCGGCACCGCGGTGGGCTGACGGCCCGGCGAGCCGGGGGACTGACCGGCGAAGTCCGGGCTTGCCCCTGACGTCGCGTCAGGTTCTACGGTCGGGGGGTGAGCGAACGCAGGTGGAGCATCGGTGAGCTGGCCAAGGCCGGTGGGGTCACGGTGCGCACGTTGCACCACTACGACCGCATCGGCCTGGTGTCGCCGGGCGAACGGACGCCGGCCGGGCACCGGCGGTACACCGAGGCCGACGTGCGCCGGCTCTACCGCGTCCGGACCCTGTGCGGGCTGGGGCTTTCCCTGGACGAGGTCGCCGCCGTGCTCCGGAACGCCGGAGACGACCTCGGCTCCCTGCGCGACCTGCTGACCGCTCAGCTCGCCGGCCTGGAGGCCCGGGCCGCGCGCATCGAGGAGTCGGCCCAGCGGCTGCGGGGCTTGCTCGCCCGGCTGGCGGAGGCGGCCATGCCGGAGCCGGAGCAGTTCCTCGCCACCCTGGAGCCGATGTCCGTCGACGCCGGCCGGTACCTCTCCGGCGGCCGGCTCACGACGATCACCGAACGGGCCGCGGAGCTCGGCGGCGGGACGGTCGAGACCCTGAAGACCGAGTGGCTCGGCCTGTTCGCCGAGCTCCGGCGGCACCTGCTCGCCGGGACCCCCGTCGACGACCCGGCGGTGCGGGCGCTGGCCGCCCGCTGGCGGGAGATCGCGGCCGCGTTCCACCCCGGCGGTCCGCCGTTCGAGGCGGCGACCACGGCGCTGTGGGAGGAAAACCGGGCCGGGCTGGGCGGGGAACTCGACGAGCGCCTCGGCTGGTCCGGGCCGGGTGGCGCCGCCGAGGTCGTCGACTACCTGCGCAAGGCCCGCGCCGCGGGCGAAAGCATTCGCGAGGACGAGGACGAGTGAAATGGACATCGACATCTCCGGCTGGCTCCGGGAGAACCTCGTCCGCCTGCGGACGCTCGAGCCGGACGACACCGCCCACCGCGAACTCGAACCGCTGCGGGACATCGTCGGCGACGCTCGTGTCGTGGCCGTCGGCGAGAGCACGCACCGGGTGCACGAGTTCTCCCGGCTGCGCCACCTGGTGACCCGGTTCCTCGCCGAGGAAATGGGGTTCACCGGCTTCGCGATGGAGTCCGGCTTCCCGGAGGGCTGGGCGGTCCACGACTGGGTGCTCGGCGGCGACGATGACCTGGACGCGCTCCTGCACACCGGGATCACCTACCACATGGGCAAGTGCGCGGAGATGCGCGATCACCTGGTCTGGATGCGCGAGCACAACCGCACCCACGACCGCAAGATCCGCTTCTACGGCATGGACCTGCCGGACTCCAGCGCGTCCGCGTTGCCGGGGGTGGTGGCCGCCTTGGCGTTCCTGGACGAGGCGGATCCGGCGTACGCCGCCGCGGCCCGCAAAGACCTGCTGCCGCTGTTCGGCTACCTGCCCGCCGACCGGACCGGGCTGGCCTGGGCCGCGCCCGCGATCCACGCCTACCTGGCGCTCGGCGCCGCGCACCGCCACGAGCTGACCGCCCGGATCGGCGAGCTGACCGAACGCCTCCACGCCCTGCGCGTCCCCTATTCCACTGTGGACGCCGAACGGGCCGGCATCGCGCTGCAGTGCGCGGTCACCGCGCGGTCCGCGGACGCCTTCCTCGCCGCCATGGCCGCCGCGCCGGGGCGCACCTACCGGGGCGCCAACGTCCGGGACGCGGCGATGGCCGCCAACGTCGAATGGATCCTCGACCGGGAGGAACGCGTCGTCGTCGGGGCCGCCAACGGGCACTTGCAGCGCTGGCCGTACCGCGTGCCGCCGATCATCAACGAAGAGCAGGTCATGCTCGGCCAGCACCTGGCCCGCTCGCTCGGCGACCGGATGGTGGTCATCGCGACCACGTACAACGGCGGTCGCGTGTTCGGCCACCGCCCCCTGCCCGACGGGCCGCCCGGCCACACGGAGGTGTTCTACGAGGACGTCGCCCCGTTCACCGAGCCGGGCAGCCTCGACGTCCTGCTCGCGAGCGCCGGCGAGCCGCTCGCCCTGCTCGATCTGCGGAACGTCCCCGCGGACGGCGAAGTGGCCCGCTGCTTCGCCGGGATCGACAGCACCCGGCAGGGACCGTACAAGCAGCTGGTGAACCCCCTGGAGGCGTTCGACGCCGTCGTGCACATCGACCGGATCACGCCCTGGCAGACCTTCATCGAAGGGTGAAACACCACGGCACGGGAGCCCTCGGTCCGAGGGCTCCCGCGCCGGCGGTCAGCCCTCAGGCGGTCAGCTCGAGCAGCCGGCCGGTGAGGTCGAGGTGTTCCTCGATGCTGCTGGTCAGGTAGGTGAGGTCGACGAACGTGTGGTCCGGCTCCACCAGTTCGACGATCTTGGAGACCGACTCGGCGATGACCGCCGCCTCCGTGCCGGGGTCGGGGTTCACCCGCAGCGCCACTCCCAGCGCCTGCGGGTCACGGCCGGCCCGCTCGGCGTCGGCGCGGAGCTTGGCCAGGGTCGAGGTGATCACCTCGGCGGGGGACTGCTCGGGCACCGACCAGACCGGGAGCCAGCCGTCGGCCCGCTCGGCGACCCGGCGCAGCGACTTCTCGCCGAAGCCGGCCAGGTGGATCGGCGGCTTGCGCACCGGCTTCAAGGCGACGTCGGACTCCGCGACCCGGTAGCCGACACCTTCGTGCGACACGGTGTCCTTCGTCCACCACGTCTCGAGCAGGTCGAGCAGGTCGTCGAGCCGCTTGCCGCGCTCGGACATCGGCACGCCGACGGCCGCGTACTCGTCGGGGGACCAGCCGATGCCCAGCCCCGGGAGCAGCCGGCCGTTGCTCGCGACGTCGATGCTGGTGAGCAGCCGGGCGAAGTTGACGGGCTGGTACTGCGTCGCGTTGATGGTGCTGGAACCGAGCACCGCGGTTTCGGTCACCGCCGCGGCGATGGCCAGCGCGGCGAACGGGTCCTGTGCGGTGTGGAACTCCTCGGGCATGGTGTCGTAGCCCGGGTACGGCACCACCGGGGTGACCGGCGACAGCAGCCGGTCGCCGACCCAGAGACTGGCCGCGCCGGCCCGTTCCGCTTCGCGCGCGTACCGGGCGATCCCGCCCGGTGTGGCCGCCGCCTTGCCGAACACCGGAAGGCTGAACCCAAGTGACATTGCTTCTCCCCTGAAGAGTGGACGGACTCATGCGGTCCTCAAGCCACTACTACCCGCATCTAGTTTCGCCTTCAAGTACTCTCACGGTTGCCCACCGGCCGGTTCCCGCGGCCGCCCGGCGCCTGGCAAACTGTTTCCTCCGCGAGGGAGGGAGCAGACGCTGTGGCACGCCTTCACGTCGGCTGCGCGATGTGGACCCACAAAGCGTGGTCCGGGCGGTTCCTGCCGCAGTCGCTGCCGGCCAAGGAACGCCTGCGGGCCTACGCCGGCTGGTGCAACGCGGTCGAAGGCAACACCACCTTCTACGCGACTCCCGCCCGGGCCACCGTCGAAACCTGGGCGCGGCAGACCGATCCCGGCTTCCGGTTCGTGGTCAAGCTGCCCAAGCTCGTCACGCACGAGCGCCGGTTCGCCGGGGTCGAAACCGAGATGCGGGCGTTCCTGGACGCGATCGAACCGCTCGGCGAGCGGGCGGTCCTGTGGACCCAGCTGCCCGGTTCGTTCGGCCCCTCGGACGTCGATGCCCTCGGCCGCTTCCTGCGCCGCCTCCCCGCCGGCCGCCGGCGCGCCGTGGAGGTGCGCCACCCGGAGTTCTTCACCGACGCCGGCTCGGCGTCGCAGCTGGAGGGGGCGCTCGCCGGCGCGGACGCCGAGTGGGTGCCGTTCGACACCACGGTCTTCTTCGGGCGCCCACCGGTGACCGAGGCCGAACGCGAGACCTGGGCCAAGAAACCGCGGGTGCCACGGCGGACGCGGGCCCTGACCGACCGGCCGATCGTCCGCTACCTGGGCCGCGACTCGGCCGAGGAGACGATCGAGGGCTGGCGGCCGTGGACGGCGGTGGTCGCGGGCTGGCTGCGCGAGGGCCGGTCGCCGACGGTGTTCGTGCACACCCCCGACAACAGCGAGGCACCGGCGCTCGCCCGCCGGTTCCACGACGACGTGCGCGCGCTGGTGCCCGATATCGAGCCGCTGCCCGAGCCGGTGCCGGTCGAGCCCGCGACCCTGTTCTGACGCCGTGCGGGCAAGCGCGGCTCGGGGTTGCCGATCCGCTCGCCGAGACGGCCGGCGTGGCGGGTGGCCGCCTCGGCGGACTCCTCCGCCGGAGGACTCCCTGTCCGGCGGTCCGCGGCCGCCCGCCAGGGCCGGAACCGGTTCCCGAGAGATCGGATCGTTACACAACTTCGGCTGGTCTGGCACGTCTTGAGGTTCGTGAGAATGATCCGCATCGCCGGACTCGGCCTGGTGGCCCTGCTGCTGGCGGCATGTAGTGGTGAGACCGGCACGGTGGGGGCTGCGCAACCGGCCGGAGCGATCGGAGCGGCCGGACCGGCCGGGACGCCGACCGTGCCGGGGGTACCGGCCGCGACAGTGGCGTTCGAGGGCGGGGACCAGCTGAGCCCGAAGGACCCGATCGTCGTCAAGGCGTCGGGCGGCACGTTGCAGGCGGTCGCGGTGACGAACCCGCAGACCGGCAACGGCGTCAAGGGCGAGCTCTCGGCCGACAAGACGACCTGGACCAGCTCGGACCGCCTCCGGTACGCGTCCACCTACCAGGTGGTCGCCACCGCGGTGAACCAGGCGGGCGCGGCGACCGAACAGCGCGGGGAAGTGCACACGGTCAAGCCGGCCGGGGTCGCGACGCCGGCGCTCTTCCAGTCGGCGTCGGGTGATTTCGGCGTGGGCCTGATCATCGGCCTGAAGTTCGACCACGACATCACCGACAAGGCCACGGTGGAGAAGTCCTTCAAGGTGACGTCCTCGCCCGCCCAGGAGGGCGGCTGGTACTGGGTCGGCAAGCGCGAGGTGCACTTCCGGCCCAAGGACTACTGGAAGGCCGGCTCGACGGTGAAGCTCGAGACCACGACCTTCGGCACGCCGATCGGGGGCGGCCTGTACGGCGGCCAGGACGTCTCGGCCACCTACAAGGTGCACGACTCCTGGATCGCCAAGGCGGACGGCAAGACGCACCAGATCAAGGCGTTCCACAACGGCCAGCTGGTGCGGACCGCACCGACCAGCATGGGCAAGACCGCCAACACCCCGCCGCGGGGCGCGACCCCGACCTTCAACGGCACGCACACCGTGCTGGGGAAGGAGGACCACAAGATCATGGACTCCTGCACCTACGGCGTGTGCGAAGGCGACCCCGGTTACTACAGCGCGCCGGAGAACTGGAACGTCCGGATCTCCAACGACGGCGAGTACCTGCACGAGAACCTGAAGACGGTCGGCGTGCAGGGCAGCGACAACGTCTCCAACGGCTGCCTCAACATGAACACCGAGAACGCCAAGTGGTTCTTCGACACTTTCAACGTCGGCGACGTGGTCGAGGTCACCAACTCGGGCGGCCCGCAGCTGGCCATCAACAACGGCCACGGCGACTGGGCCATCAGCTGGTCGGCGTGGCAGGCCGGCAGCGCCCTGCGCAGCTGAGCCCGCCCCGGTGGAAGGACGCCTTCGGCGCTCACGCTGAAGGCGTCCCACCCCGGCGATCGAGGTCGCGCACCGCGTATCGGTGGTGCTCGGCTTCTTCCTTCAGCACTACTTTGAGGCAGCGGCGCACGACGTATTCCTGTTCGGGGTACATGTCCGCCGGCTTGCGGCCGCACACCCGGTCGAGCTCGGCGGTGGTGAGCCCGTCGACGACCCGCCGCATCGCCGCCATGCGGGCGAGCCGTGGCGCGAGCACCTCCTCGAGCGTCGGGGTGGCTCCGAGGGTGAGGCCGAGCTTCGCCGCCGCGTCGGACGGCGTGCCCCCGGCGGGCAAGCCCAGCGGGTGGTAGGGCGCTTCCTCCTCGAGCACGGCGTTGCCGAGCCAGGCGTCGCAGGCGAACAGCAGATGCCGTTGCGTCTCGACGAACGACCATTCGCCGTCGACCCGCTCGTGCAGTGCGGCTTCGGGCAGCAGCCTCGCCCGGTCGAGCGTCGCGCTCCACACGGCCTCGATGGCGTCCCAAGCAGCCCGGTAGTCCTCGGGCGAAGCCGCGTTCCGCGCCAGCACCCGCGCGGGGTGCCGTCGGTCGAGCTCGGCCTCGACATAAGCGGTCACGTCGACGTCGTTGACGACGAGGCGCTCGAAGTAGCCACCCAGGTAGACGTCGCTGCCGTAGCAGTCGACGATCTTCAGGCCGGTCACCTCGCAATCGCGGATCTCGAGACCCGCGAGGTCGCACAGGTGGATGCGGGCACCACGGAATCGGTCGCTCTGGACGTATTCGGAGACCATCGAAGCAGTCTCGCTGACCGGCGGCGGCCTTTGCTGGAAAACGGCGAGAACTGCCCCCTGACCCGAGGGTACGGTGACCGACCTTCGCGAGTTCCGCCGCGCGTGCCACGAAGCGGCCCGGCGCACCGGCGGCCGGATCGTGGAGTTTCGCATCGCCGACGGTGTCACGCCGAACTTCCACCAAGGCGTCCTCGACCACGGCGGCCACCGCGTGTCGATCGTGTGCACCCGGGACCGGGCGGAGCCGGTCGTGGCGATCGCCGAGCCACGGGCGAGCGACGGGATGGGGCCGGCCGACCTGAAGTACTGGGCCCCGGCCGATTTGGGCGAAGTGCTCTTCAACTACTGGGACCGACGCGGACAGCACACCACCCTCGACACACCGTTCTCCGGATTCGGCAAATGAGCAAAGAATTCGAACTCCACGATCGAGTGCGACTCGTGACGGACCGGTTCTCCGCCGAGGGCGCCCTCGAAGGCTCGATCGGCTACGTGATCGAGAAGTACGGTGAGGCGGCCCTCGAGGTCGAGGTGTCGGATCCTCTGACCGGCGAGACGGTGGCCCAGTTCGTCGCCGAAGCGGCGGAGCTGGAACGAGCAGACCCCGGTGACGAAGCGAAGACGCCTCGCTGAGCCGCCGCCCCGAAGGAGCCGAGCGTGCGCGAAGTTCTCCGGATCGCGCACGACAGCCTTCGCGGCGGGCTGTCCCTGACCGCCGGTCGACTCGCCGCGATGGGCGCGCTCCGAGACTGCATGGACGCTTCCCGGGCCACCGACGTGCTCTGGCTACACCTCTGCAACGCCGCCTACTTCATCCGCCCGACGACCTCGGCTGGTCGCTGGACGAATCCGAAGCCTGGCTCAACGACACACTGCCCTTCGCCACTCCTCGACACGGACATCAGTCAGCTGACTTCCCGGCGAGCCGGGACTGACGCCGCCGTTCTTGCGACGGCGGGCCGTCTCCCCCTGCAGCGAGGGAGACGGCCCACCATCGGAAACCCAGGTTCACCCGTGAGCCGCGGCCACTGCGGCTCCGGCCGCCTGGCCGGTCGCCGGCGGCATCAGCTTCGGGTACACCTTCTGGAACTTCTCGATCATCGTCGCGGACGGGATGATCCGGTTCGGGTTGGCCTGGCCCGTCGCCTGCTTCTCGCCCCAGGCGCCGGCGGCTTTGCGCTGGTCGGGGGTGCCGTGGCTGTGGAAGCAGTCACCGATGGACGCGTCGAGGTAGACGACTTCCTGCTGGGTGCGGGCGTTCCAGGCGAAACCCTTGGCGTGCGCGACGAAGTAACCGCCGTAGGCGTCGGGACCCATCTCGGAGGACTCGTTGCGCGGGTAGTTCTGGTGGGCGAAGTCGACTTGGTGGCCGTACTCGTGGCCGATCACGGACTCCACCGAGACGTCGTCGAACCCGAGAGCGTCGACGGTGTCGAGCAGGCCGTCGCCGAGTGCCACGCGCTTGCCGCCGAGGCTGTCGGCCGGGGCGGAGAACGCGTTCAGGCTGATCAGCGGGTTGCGGCCGCCCTGCAGGGCCGGCACTTCGTAGAGCACCTTGGTGGCGAGCGCGGCGGCGTCCTTCACCTTCGCCGGCGCGAGCCCGAGGCTGAAGGTCTGCGCCATCTTCGCCTGGCTGCCGAGGTCGGTGCCCTTCCAGGCGACGAGCTGGATGTTCCAGCTTTCGATGTCCCAGAAGCCGCGCAGCTTGTCGATCGTGGCGGTGGCGCGCGCGGTGTACTGGCCGTCGGTGCCGAAGACCTGCGGGGTCTTGTCGGACGCGACGCCCTGGACGTAGAGCTCGCTGAGCCCCGACAGCGCGTCGAGCGCCTTGCCCTCGAGGGGGGTGAGCTGTTTCGCGAGCTTGTTCGCGTAGGTCAGCAGCGAACCTTCGGTACACCCCGGGATCGGGTCCTGCGCGGCCTGGGTCCGGGGGCCGATTCGCGGGATGGGTGACTCGATGAGCCGGTCGACGCCGCGCAGCGCGTCTCTGGGCAGGCCGTTGTAGAGGTCGATGACGTCCTGGTAGAGCTGCGCGACATCCTCCTCGACGGTGGATGGCGTGCTGGCGGCGGCGGGAACGGCCGTGGCGAGCACGAGCGCCGCCGCGGTGCCCGCTGCCGCGAGCGTGTTGCCGAGAAATCCGGTCCGCTTGGGCAAGGTGGTTTCCCCTCTACTGGTCCGTTTCAAGATCACCGATCGCCGCCACAGTAGGGCGGTGATTGGCGGCGGAACCGGCGCCGGGACAAGAACCCCGAAATGGCGCACGTCTTTCGGAGGGTTTCGGCGGTGCGGACATCGGCCGAAAGTACTAGGGACAGGGTGCTCGGTATCGTCTGCCGATGGGGTTCACCGAGCGGGCGCGCCGGGTGCGTGACGGGCGGCTGGCGCACGGCCGGCGGGTCGCGGCCTTGTGTTCGTGTGTGGGGTTGTACCACCCGATCGGCCACCGGGCGACGTTGAGCTTCCTCGGTGAGCTGGCCGGGCCGTACCAGCACCACGAATCGGCGCTGCTGCGGGCACTCGAGGCGCTGGAGGCCAGCCGCGCGGTGTGGCGCGAGGAGGTCGCTTCGTCCATCGACGCACGCGTGGCGCGGAAGCGACTCGGGCGGCGCATGCCCGCACCCGGCGGTCCGCCACCGGGCAGCATGGGCGGGCACTGGTACGCCTCGACCCCGGACGTATCACGCCGCGCCGCGCTGCACGCGCTCAAGCTGTGGGAGCGTGACTTGCGGCCGGACGCGGCGAACCCGGAGCTGCGGTCCCTCGTGCGCTCCTGCATCGCCACCGGCGGCCGGTTGACGGCCGAGCAGCTGGACGTCCTTTCGCACCAACGAACGTCGGCCGAGACCGAGGACGTTCGCTGGCCGATCACGCTCGTGGTGTCCGCCGGCGGTCGTCGACCCACGTGGCCGACGATGTCAAGGTGAGGTGAGAGCTCGCAGGCCGAATTGTGTCAGCATGAGCCGGTCATAGATCGGTTGAGCGCGATTCACCAGCGCGCTCCGGTCAAGGTCCGCTCTGCGGAAATACCACCTTCCTGATATCAGGTGGTCGTCGACCCAGGTGGTCAGCATTTCGTTGCACTTGTGCCGTGGGGTAAAACAAGGTGGGCTGTTGACCACCGCGAAAAGCGTGGCGCCGGTGCGTAGTGGCAGGGTGTCCGCCCTGGCGGCCCAGTCGTCGAGCATGGGGTGAAGAGCGAGGTGCTCGGCGTGCCGGGGTTCGCTGACGCCCTTGAAGGCTTGAGCGACTGCGCGCTCGCAGTTGGCGGCGTCGACGACTACCAGTCGCGCAGCCATCGTTTGCCTGCCTATTGCTTGTCGGAACTGTTCACGATGGCGGCGTCGGCTTCGGATATCTCGTGAGCCTGGTACGGCTCGCCCGGCGAGCCACAGCCGGACCTGGGTGTCGAGATTGCGAAGCAGTGTCTCGGAGACCCATTGCCGGTGGAGTCCGAGGTCCCACCGGCGGCACTGCTGTGATCGCCGGAGATCCTGCAGGACGGCGGTGGACGGCCGCCGGTCGGCCGATGCCAGCGGCCCTGTCCGCCGGGGTGGCCCGGCTGCGGCATGCCCCAGGAGGGGACTCGGATCGGTTGTGGTGGTCGGCTGAGATGCCGGATGTCCGGGTATCGGGATGACCGGTGGGCGTGATGGCGGCCCCATCGGGTGCGGGCCAGGGCCTGATCTGCGCCGCCGCAACCAATCCGTTATTGCGGTTCGGCGGCGGGCCGGGCTGCCCGGGCTGTCATCGGAAACGACCAGGAGGCCGCGGGTGCCCAGGTCTTCAGGGACGGCGAAGGTACGCACGCCGACTACCAGTGGCGCGGCCAGCCAGGTCCGGAAGGCGTCGTCCAACGCATCGATCGTGGTGACATGACCGTAGGTATATTCGAGCTCGGAAATCATCGCTGAAAGCAGGTAGAATGGTTGCCGTGGCACAGAATACGTCATTCCACTGCTCATCATGGTGAGGACGTGTTCCTCCTCGCCCAGGAATCCGCTTGCCGGTGTGCCGCCCTCATGGAATGAGTCGACGTAGACGCGTGGGCTGGAATGGACGGCTCGCCATCGCTCGCCGATCGTCGCCGAGAGCCGCCGCCGGCGTGCTTCCAGCCATATCCGGTACAGCTGCGGATCCAGTGGTGCCGGTCCGATCCCGCGAACCGCCCGGAACGTCTCCGGCGCCATCTGACCTGTTCCGGTGCCGGTCGGGCGTTGCTCGACAGCGTTGTCGTTGGCGGGCTCCACGCCACGAAAGGTCTCCGCCTCTACGGGCACTTCGGCGGGGACAGGCTCGGCGACCGGAGCCGGCTGTCGCTGAAGAGAGGCGTCAACCCTTCGTGCTCGCCCACTGACCTGGCCGAGAGAACTCGCCACGGCGGCGTTGCCGGCCAGCTTCTGGATCGTCTGTATCGCTGTAACGCTCCCGCGGTGGCTGGTGCGGAAGCATCCGCCGGCAACCGGCGCCGGAGGTGCCGACGGATGGTGGGGCTTCTTGCCCGGTCCATCAACCGCCGAGATGCTCGGGTCGGATTGCCTCATCTGCATAGGGCACCCACCTCAGCTCGAACCTCGGATGGTTCCACGGGGGTGAAGTTCATCGCAACGTCTGTGGGGGCAGCGTTTCGCTCCCGTGAGGGCAGCCGCCGCGAATCGACCTTGGCGGCATTACTGTTTTTGTAATGAGAATGGCACTTCGTGGGCGGAAAACGGGATTGTTCCGAAGGTGGCGATGGTGGCCGGGACCTGGTCCTGCGAAAGCGCGGATCGGCGTCGGTCAGGTCCTCAGCTTGATGGCTGAGCATGGGCGTGGGCCAGCTCGAACGCGCAGTTGGCCTCGTTCTGCCCGTCGCCGAGTTCGACGAACAGCGAGCAGGCGGCGGCCAGCACGTCGGTCGCCGTCGCGATGTCGCCGAGCATCGCGTGGGCGCGGCCCAGCTGGAGCCGCACCCGCGCGGTGCAACGCCGGTCGCGCTGGCCTTCCACGATCTCCAGGGCCCGCGTCAGCTGCCGCAACGCCTTCGCCGGCGCGTTCTGCTTGAGGTTGAACTCGCCGCAGCGGGTCAGCACGGCGGCCGTGCGGTGGTCGTCGCCCAGCGTCATGGCTCGTTCCAGCGCTTCTTCCAGCAGCGTCCACGCCCGATCGGGCCTGCCCTCGGCCAGGTGCAGCGCCGCCGCGCCCGCGCGGAGCTGGATCTCGAGGTGGCGGGCGCCGGTCTCGGCCGCCAGCACGGTCGCGCGCGCGTTGAACTCCAGCGCCTCGTCGGCTTGGCCGGTGACGCGGTAGGTGGTGGCCAGGCCGCCGAGCGCACGCGCGATCCCCGGCACGTCACCGATCTCTTCGCTGATCGCCAACGACTCCCGCAGCGCGGCGAACGCCTCCGGGAACCGGTCCCAGTAGATGTGCAGCTGCCCGAGCCCGAGCAGCAGCGCGGCCCGGCCGCGGCCGCCGGGCACCCCCGTGAGGGCTTCGGTGGTGAACTGGAACCACACCTCGTTGCGGCCGCTGTGGTCGAAGTACTGCTGGCACATGATGGCCAGTTCCCAGCTGTGGTCGGTCATCCCCTCGGCCACGGCGATCCTGATGGCCGCGTGCAGCGCGGGCAGCTCGGCCTCGAACCACTCCGTGGCGTCGGTGATCGGCTCGCTGTCGGCCGGCCACCGGGTCGCGTCGCCGGGCAGCGCGGTCAGCACGCTGCGCGGCAGCCGGGCCGCCGCCTGCTCGCTGAGGGAGAGCCAGCCGCCGAGAGCCCTGGTGATGGTCTGCCGGCGTTCGGCCTCCGGTTCCTCCTCGGCCTTCTCGGCCGCGAAGCACCGCAACAGGTCGTGCAGCCGGTAGCGGGCCGCGCCCGCCGCCCGGCCGGCGGGCTCCACGAGGTGGCAGCCGACGAGGTCCTCCAGCATCCGCTCGGCCGCGCGCGCGTCGATCCCCAGCACGGCGGCGGCCAGCCACGCGCCGAAGGTCGGCACGGACAGCGATCCCAGCCTGCGGAACAGGGTCTGGTGCGTGGCGGGCAGCTGGCGGTAGCTGATCGCGAAGCTGGCGCGGACGGCGAGGTCGCCGACCGCCAGCCAGTCCAGCCGGGTCCGCTCGGCCGTCAACCGGTCGGCCAGGTCCGCGGTGTTCCAATGGGGGCGTTCGGCGAGCAGGGCGCCCGCGACCCGCAGGGCCAGGGGGAGGCCGCCGCAGTGCGCCAGCAGTGCCTCGTCGGGCCCGTGCCGCACCCCGGTGATCGTGCTGAGCAGGCTGGCCGCGTCCGCATCGCTGAGCAGGTCGAGCCGGACCCGCTTGCCGTGCTCCAGCCCGCTGAGCGTTTGCCTGCTGGTGACGAGCACCGCGCAGCCGGGCGCGGCGGGCAGCAGCGGTCGGACCTGGCGTTCGTGCTGGACGTTGTCCAGCACGATCAGCACCTTGCTGTCGACGAGCAGGTCACGCAGCAGCGCGGAGCATTCGTCCTGGTCGGCGGGCACCATGTCGACCGCGACGCCCAGCGCGCGCAGGAACCGGGGGAGCACCGTGTCGGCACCGGCGTCCCCCAGCGTCGCGAACAGCTGGCCGTCCGGGTACGCGTCGCGGACTTCGTGCGCCAGCCGCACCGCGAACGTCGTCTTGCCCAGCCCGCCGACGCCGGAGATGGTCAGCACCAGCGGCTCGCGCCGGTCCGGCGTGCGCAGGTCGGCCGCCAGCTCGGCCAGCAGGCCGGCTCGGCCGGTGAAGTCGGCGAGATCCACCGGCAGCTGCCGTGGCCGGTTCACCTCGCGCGGGGCGGTGACCGCAGGCCGCAACGTCGGTTCGCCCCGCAGGACGCCGGCGTGCAGGGCGCGCAGCGCCGGTGACGGCTCGACACCGAGTTCGGTGACCATGGTCCGGCGCAGGTCCAGGTAGACCTCCAGCGCCTCCGGGATCCGCCCGGACCGCGCCAGCACCGTCATCAGCTGCGCCCGTGGCCGTTCCCGCAGCGGATGGGCGGCGATCACCTCGGTCAGCTCGTCGACGAGCCCGTGGGTGCGGCCCAGCTGCAGGTCCGCCTCGACGCGGTCCTCGATCGCGGCCAGCCGCAGCTCGTCCCACCGGTCGGCGGCCACCCGCGCGGAGGGCACGGGGATATCGGGCAGCGCCGGGCCACGCCACAGCCCGAGCGCTTCGTTCATCAGCCGGGTGCCCTGTTCGAGCTGCTCCTCCGCGATCAGCGTGCGGGCCGTCGCGGTGAGCGTCGTGAACCGCTCGACGTCCAGTGCTTCCGCGGGCAACTCGAGCACGTAGCCCGAGCGCCGGGTGGCGATCACCGGCCGCGGCAGGGCGCGGCGCACCCGCGAGATCAGGCCGTGGATCTGGGTCTTCGCCGTGGCCGGCGGGTGCTCGTCCCACAGCTCGTCGGCGATTCTTTCCCAGGTCACGGGTTGATTCGCGGACAGCAGCAGCACCGCGAACACGGCACGCGCCTGCGGGGAGCCGAGGTCTGTTTCGACGCCTTGCCAACCCACCCACAGCGGTCCGAGAACCTGGATGTCCCAGCAACCCTCCGGCATGCCGGAACCGTACCAGCCGGGTTTGGCCATACCAGAAAAAGCGGCCGGGTACAGGACCGTTTGGGTGAACCGGCGCTATGTGCGTCCGCTCCTGGTGTACAGCGTTCGAGAAGCGGTCGCTGCGAGCATTCCATCACCGGTAGCAACGTGGGGAGGCGTTGACGATGGATGCGAACTGGTGCCGATCGGCAGTGGCGAAGACCAGCGCGTGGGGCGCGGCCCCCGCATGCACGTGTGCGGCCCGCAACGGCGAGGACCTCGAGACGCCCGGGACGCGGTCACGAAGAAGGAGCTGACCGCTTCGCTCATTCGCGGCGAGCTGTGCTGGTCACCGGGCTGTCACTCCTTCCGGGCCAGAATCTCCTGGTCCCCCGAAACGGCGGTCTGCGCTTACCGCGCCTGAACGAACGAGGACCGGCAATCCGGGGATTTCGGCGCGCGGCTGTTCCGCGCCTGCCGTGAACGGAGTCGGTTGCTCATCGCGCGACAGCACGCGCTGCCCGAAAGCAGTTGCCGGGCATGCCAATCCAGGAGACCGACCATGAAGAAGAACACTGTCAAAGCATTCCCGGTTGTCTCGATCGCGGCAATACTGGCAGCGCTGGGAATGCTCACCGGCCCCGCGGCCGGTTACGCGAGCACGCCGGCAGCTCATCCGGTCACGCCGTTCCGCATGGAATACGGCGCCGGCGTTCTCGAGGGCTCCATCAGCTGGAACGCCCGCAGCATTCACACCACGGGCTCGGTCAACGCGGTCTCCGCGAAAAAGACGGCCGTCTTCCAAGGCGAGTCCCCCCACTGCATATCGAGTGTGGAAACGCGAACGGCGTCCGTCGGCGACACCCGGAAATTCGTCGTCGACATTCCCTGCGACGCACCGGGCGGGATCACCATCGCCTACGTCGAGCTGTGGGACTTCGACAACAGCTATTTGCACCGCGCCATCTGCACCAGGAACGGTTGCACGATCAAGGACTGAGCCGCCGCCGGAGGTGGCCGGTCTTGCTCTGATCGGGCGCTTCACCGGGAGTGACCAAGATGCCCGGCCGGCGAGGTCCATCGCCCGCCGGCCCCGGCGAGGATCGCCGAAGCGGGGCGGGCACCTATTCCTCGCCCATTTCCCGATACGCGGACCGACTCGTTGGAGATTGACTTTCCGGAAACGTCGATGACCGGCGAAAAAGGTGCCGCCGGAGATTGACTCTTACGAACGGGAAAGATCGGCGCTAGGGTCTTGCTCGCCGCCGGCGACGCTCGTCTCGATGCGCCGTACCGGGCACGCACCTTGCCGAGGCGACCGTCGCAGGGAATGAGGAGCCTGGATCGAAGCTTCCCCACCCGACCCCACGGCAGTCCGCCGGTCGCCCCCGCAGTGAAACGCCGCGCGAGCCCGGGCGCGTTTCCCGCGACCGCTCGATATCGGGTGCCGCTGCGTGGCGCGCTCCGGTTCCGCACCCCTGATGTCCCTGTCTCCGAGCGCCCCACGAGGACCTGATCGATGTCAGTGCACTTACCCGCGCACCACCAGGCCGTCCGCCTGCCGGTGGGGCGAGTCCTGTTCGTCCTGCCGGCCGCGATCGTCGTCACCGGCGGGATCTGGTGGTGGATGACGGCCGGGGCGCCCGCGGCGGACCGGACGTTCGTGGCCTGGTACGGCGCGGTGGCGGCCGTGGTGGTGTGCGCCGCGGTCACGGTCGCCGCGTACTGCGTGCAGGCGGTACGCCACCTGCGGGGCCACGCCGCGGCACTGGACGCGGAGATCGTCCGGCTCGCCGACGACACACTGCCCGCCGTGGTTCAGCGCGTGCGTGACGGCGCATCGGTGGACACCGCGCTCGCCGAGGTGCCCGGGTCCGTCGACGGCGTCCACCGGCGGCTGCTGGGCACGGTCGCGCAGGAGATCGGCCGGGGAGAGCGCATGCGCGCGGCCACGATGGCGGCCTGCGCCAACGCCGCCGGCCGGGTCCAGGCGCTGGCCACCAGCATGCTGGCCGACCTGCGGGAGATGGAAGGCCGGTACGACGAGAACGTGCTCGGCGACCTGCTCAAACTGGACCACAGCACCGCGCAGGCCGGCCGCCTGGCGGACAGCATCGCGGTGCTGACCGGGGCCCGGTCCGGCCGGCGCTGGACCAAGCCGATCGTGATGGAAAGCATCCTGCGCGGCGCGATGGGGCGCATCAGCGCTTACCAGCGGGTGCAAACCCACTCGACGAGCACCGTCGCGGTCGCCGGGTATGCCGCCGAAGGCGTCATGCACGCACTGGCCGAACTGATGGACAACGCCGCCGCCTTTTCGCCTCCGTCGGAGAACGTGCACGTGTACGTCGAGGAAGTGCACGCGGGGGTCGTGGTCACCATCGAGGACAGTGGCCTCGTCATGAGCCCCGCGGCGCTGGAGCGTGCCGTGCGGGCGGTGTCCTCCGAGCCGCTGGACCTGACCACGCTGTCCGGTACCCGGCTGGGGCTGGCGGTGGTGGGGTGCCTGGCGCGCAAACACGGCCTGACCGTGCACTTCCGGCCGTCCGCGCGGGGCGGCACCGGAGTGGTGGTCATGATCCCGCGGCAACTGATCACGCAGCCCGAACCGGACGTCCGGCCGGTCACGCCGCACCCGCCGGCCGCGCCGCCCGCACCCGCCGCCGCGGCCGCCGCGCCTCCCGCGACCGAGTCCAAAGTGGAGAGTACGTCGTCCGGGCTGCCGCAGCGACGTCGCGGGCAGACGCTGGCGGCCGCGCCCAAGACGGGCTCACCGCCCGCGGCGAGCCCCGCCCCGGCTCGGGCCGACGCCGGTGCGCGGTTCAGCGCCTTCCGCGCGGCCGGCCGGGGAACCCGCCCTTCCGCTCCTTCGGAGGACAGCCGATGAACACCACCGATCACGACCTGGACTGGTTGCTGGATAACCTCCTGAGCAAGACGCCGGGCACCCGGCACGCCCTGGTGCTGTCCAAGGACGGGCTCAAGCTCTGCCACACCCGGGGGCTCACGATGGACCAGGCCGACCAGCTGGCCGCCATTGCTTCGGGCATCCAGAGCCTGGCGTACGGCACGTCGATCGAGTTCGGCGACGGCACCGGCGGCGTCCGGCAGTCCATGACGGAGTTCCACGGCGGGATGCTGTTCATCGTGGAAGCCGGCGAGGGCGCGCACCTCGCCGTCATCGCCGGCGATGACGCGGACGTGGGCGTCATCGGCCACAACATGAACGAGCTCGTCGAGCAGATCGGCGAGCACCTGACCGCCCCGCCCCGCCCCGACCCCAGCCGCGGCACCGCGGCCGGCTGACATGAGCCGGGAAGACCTGCACCGCGAGGACCCGGACCGGTTGTACACCGTCACCGGCGGGCGCAGCCGCGCGAACGAGAGCGCACTGGACCTCGTGACGCTGATCGTGAGCGAAGGCGATCCGGTCCCGGGCATGCAGTCCGAGCACGTCAAGATCCTGCGGATGTGCCGGCACCCGACGGCGATGGTGGAGGTCTCCTCGGAGCTCGGCCTGCCGGTGAGCGTCGTGAAGATCCTGTTGTGCGACTTGCTCGACACCGGCCGGATCACCGCCCGCCACCCGTCCTCGGCTCCCGTCGACACCCGTCTGCCCGATCTCGAAACCCTGAAGCAGGTGCTTGTTGGACTCAAGAAGCTCTGAGCAAGACGCCCGTACGCCGCTGCCGAGCACCGCCAGGGACGGGCTGAAGATCGTGATCGTCGGCGGGTTCGGGGTGGGCAAGACGACCATGGTCCGTTCGGTCAGCGAAATCCGCCCGCTGAGCACCGAGGAAACCATGACGCAGGCGGGCGTCGGGATCGACGACGGCGCCTCGCACGGCAAGACCACCACCACGGTCGCGTTCGACTTCGGGCGGATCACCCTCAACGAGCACATGGTGCTGTACCTGTTCGGCGCGCCGGGTCAAGAGCGGTTCTGGTTCCTCTGGGACCGCCTGTTCGCCGGCACCCTGGGCGCCGTCGTGCTGGTGGACACCCGCCGGCTGGCCGATTCCTGGTACTCCATCGACCGCCTCGAACACCACGGGACGCCGTTCATCGTGGCGCGCAACAACTTCGGCCGGCCGGAACACACCCTGGACCAGGTGCGGCAGGCCCTCGACCTGTCTCCCCACGTCCCGCTGATCGACTGCGACGCCCGGCGGCGCGACTCCGGCAAGACCGTCCTGCTCACCCTCGTCAACCACCTCTTCGCCCTGTCCTCCGCCCGGGAGACCGCGTCATGACCACCCCCCAGCCCGCCCTCGCCACGCCGTTGTACGGGCCGCTGTTCCAGCAGAAGTCCGCCGACCTCTACGCGGAGCTTCGGCGGGCGCACGGGCCGGTGGCCCCGGTCCTGCTCGACGGCGACCTGCCGGCGTGGCTGGTACTGGGCTACCGCGAGGTGCAGCACGTCGTGAGCAATCCGGACGTCTTCGGGCGCGACTCCCGGCGCTGGAACGCCTGGGACCGGGTGCCGCCGGACTGGCCGTTGCTCCCGCTCCTCGGCTACCAGCCGACGATGATGTTCGCCGAGGGCGCCGAGCACCGGCGGCGGGCCGAGGCGCTCGACGAAGCGCTCGGCGCCGTCGACCAGTTCGACCTGGGCGCGCGTGCCCAGCAGGTGGCCGACGAGCTCATCGACGCCTTCGCCGGCTCCGGCGAGGCGGACCTGATCACGCAGTACGCCGACGGAATACCGCTGCCCGTCGTCGCCCGGATGATCGGCGTGCCGGCCGCGGAAACCGGCGACCTGGTCCGTGACGTCTACCGGACGCACGCCGCCGGCGAGGGCGCGAACGAGGCTTACGCGCGCGTCCGGGAGAAGGTGCGGCGAATGGTCGAGTCCAAGCGGCGCGATCCCGGGCCGGACGTCACGTCGCGGCTGCTGGCCCACCCGGCCGCGCTCGCCGACGAGGAGATCACCGAAGACCTGCTCCACCTGATGAACGCGGGGCAGCTGCCCACCGCCTACTGGATCGGCAACACCCTGCGGCTGATGCTCACCGACGACCGCTTCGCGATGACGTTGTCCGGCGGCCGCCGCAGCGTCGGCCAGGCGCTGAACGAGGTGCTCTGGGAGGACACGCCGACGCAGAACTTCCCGGGCCGGTTCGCCGTCCACGACCTCCGGCTGGGCGGCCGGCAGATCCGCCAGGGCGACCTGCTCATCCTCGGCCTCGCCGCGGCCAACCAGGACCCGCTCGTCCGCCCGGTCCCGCAGGCGTCGACCGGAAACCAGGCGTACATGTCGTTCAGCCACGGCGAACACCGGTGTCCGTACGCGGCCCAGGAGATCGCCAAGGTGATCGCCGAGGCCGCGATCGAAGTCCTGCTCGACCGCCTCCCGGACGTGGTGCTGGCGGTGCCGCCCGACACGCTGGAGTGGCGGCCGTCGCCGCTGTTCCGCGGCCTGGCGGCGTTGCCGGTGAAGTTCACGCTGGCCTGGTGACCCCGGACGGCGGGCAGCCCGCCGTCCGGCCGGCTTCCGGTTCCGCGCCGGGGACGTGGTGACACCGCGGGCCCTACCCGACTCGGCCGACTTCGGAGTGAGCCTGGCCAACTTGATCCACCACGTGCGGACGTTCCGGGAACACCGCGACTCGTCGCAGATCGCACTGTTCCGCTACGCGGTCCGGCACCGAACCCCGGTCAGGGCTGCACGAACGCGGTGAGCTTCTCGCCCGGCCGCCCGAAGGTGCAGGTCGCCGCGCGTACGCCGCCGATCCAGGATTCGCGGGTCGGGAGGTGCGCGAAGAACTCGAGCCCGGACGGCGGGGTGCCCGTGGTGAAGTAGGCCGCCGCCGCGATCCGGCAGGTGGTCAGCGCCGGTTCGCGAATCGCTTCGAGGCCCGGGTAGGCATCAGCGGTCTCGCCCACGTCGATGCGGTTGAAAATCTGTTCGTCGTGCGGTTTCTCGCACGGGATCCGGGTGACGTGTTCGCCGTCGGCGCCGGAGTCGAAGCAGTCGCCCGTCGCCAGCGCGTGGATGGAGTCCTTGCCGTCGGAGGTCAGCTGCGCGAGCGTGGCAGCCGGGTGCGCGAACAGCACGGGCGCGACCTTCACCACGCCGACGCCCAGCCAGAGCACGCTGAGCGCGAGGCCGGCCACCGCCAGTCCGCGCCCGGATCGGTTGGTGCGGACGAGCGCACGGATGCCGAACAGCGCGGCGAGCGGCACCAGACCGACGAGGCCGCAGAGGAACGCCGCGATCGCGAACCCGTCGGTCCGCTCGGTGGAGCCCACGGGGCCGTGGACCGTCGTCTGGTCGTGGCTGGACAGCGTCGAACGCGTTTCGTCGAACAAGGTTCCCCCTCCGGAATCCCCCGACCCGGCGGAGTGGATCCTAGCGAGCTCGTGCGGTCAGGCAGTGCTGCACCAGGGGACCGAACCTGTCGACCAGTTCGTCGACGGAGGCGGACGCGATCGGCTCGATCCGCATGATGTACCTCGCCACCGTGAGACCGAGGATCTGGACGTTGACCATGGCGGCCCGCAGTGCGGCGTCCGGCGTGCCGAGCAGCGCCGCCAGCCGGTCGGTGATTTCGCGGTCGATGAACTCGCGCAGCAGCTCTTGGGACTGGGCGTCGCTCGGTGCCGATCTGGTCAGCATCACGAGCGGGGTGCGGCCGGACTTGTCGAGGTTCTCCACCAGGGTCCGGATGATGCGCTCGCCGATGGTGTCGAGGCCGCCGGCGAAGATCGACTCGATGGCCGGCGGGACGTTCTCGGACATCTCGACAGCGGCGCCGAACAGGCCCTGCTTGGTGCCGAAGAAGTAGAACACCATCGCCGGGTCGACCCCCGCCGCGGTGGCGATCGCGCGCACGGTCGTGGCGCGGTAACCGTGTTCGCCGAACAGTTCACGCGCGGTCCGCAGGATCCGCTGCTTGCTCTCCGCGCCGGACCGCCAGCGTCCGGGGCGGCCGTGGGTGCCGTCTTCCGTCATGACCACCGAAGCCTAGCACCCTTTCTTCATCGGCCGGTGGAGTTTTGCCCGAACCCGCCGTAGCGTGTTCTTCACCAAGTGGTGAAGAAAGGGTGGGGACATGAGAGTGATCGTGATCGGCGGCGGTCTCGGCGGGCTGACGCTGGCCCATGGGCTCCGCCGGGCGGGCATCGACGTCGCGGTGTACGAGCGGGATGGCGCGCGAGGACGTCCGCAGGGGGTGAGCCTGCACCTCGACGACCGGGGCGCGGCGGCGCTGCGGGCGTGCCTGCCCCCGGCGCACGTCGCGATGGCGGAAGCCACCATGGGCGGGCCCCGCGAGCAGACTCTGACACTGTCCGATGTGGAGGGAGAGCTGACCGTCGTGGCCACCCGGCCGTCCGACGGTTCGGCCGGGCGGGCGCGGCCCGGCCGGCAGGTCCACCGGCCGTTGCTCCGGGCGGTGCTGCTGACGGGACTGGACGACGTGGTCCGGTTCGGAGCCGAGTTCACACGGTTCGAGCGGCGCGCCGACGGTACGGTCCGGGTCTTCTTCGCCGACGGCGGCACGGATACCGGGGACATCCTGGTCGGCGCGGACGGAATCGGTTCGGCGGTGCGCCGCCGGTACCTGCCGGACGTGCGGGTGGCCGACACGGGACGACGCATGATCATGGGGGCGACTCCGCTGCGCGCGGTGGCCGGCACCGGGTTGCCGGCGCTGGTCGGCGACAGCCCGGCCACCGCGAGTGCGGGCGGAACGATGATGGCGCTGGGCGTGCTGCGGTTCACCCGGCGGCCGGTGACCGCGCGGGAGGAGTTGTTGCCCGCGTTGAGTTCCCGCGCTGTCGTCGACGTCGAGGACTACGTGATGTGGGCGTTGCCCAGCACGCGAGAGCGGCTCGGCTCACCGGCCACGGTGTGGCACCAGGCCCAGGAGCTGGCCGCGGACCTGCACCCGACGCTGCGGCTGATCGTCGCCGAGGCCTGGCCGGACGTCACGGCCGCGCTCCGGATCGGGACGATCCCGCCGATGCCCGCCTGGCCGGCCAGCCCGGTGACGGTCCTCGGCGACGCCATCCACCTGGCCCCGGGTTTCGGTGGCAACCTGGCGATGCGGGACGCGCACCGCCTCGGCGAGGCGCTGGCCGACGCGGACCGTGGCCGGCTCGGCCTGCTCGAGGCGGTCGGCGTCTACGAAGAAACCCTGCGCCGCACCAGCTTCGCGCCCGTCGCGGCGAAGGCGAGCGCATGAGCCTCGACGTGCTGACCCGGAAGTCCCTGTCGGTGTTCGACGCGGTGGGCGGTTGGCGCACGGTCGCCGAGGGCGTCGCGTCCCGGGTGGTGTTCCTGGTCGCCTCCCTGCTGACCGGCGCGGTGTGGACCTCCGCGCTGATCGCCGTGGGCGCGGTGGCGGCGCTCGCGGCCGTGCGTGTGTGGACCGACCGGCGCTACTGGTCGGCGGCGATCGGGCTGGCCATCGTCGGGGGCTCCGCCTTGCTGGCCGGAGCCACCGGACAGGCGATCAACTTCTACCTTCCGGCCGTGGTGATCCAGGCGGCTCAGGGAGCGGTTTTCCTGCTGTCGATGCTGGTGCGGTGGCCGGCGGTCGGAGTGGTGCTGGGGGTGGTGCGCCGCGACCGGTTCGGCTGGCGGCGCGACCCGGCAGCACGGCGGCGCTACCAGCTGTGCACGGCGGTGTTCGTGGTGAAGTGCGCCATCGCGACGGCGGTGCAGCTGCCGCTGTACGTGGCCGGGCAGACCACCGCACTCG
The DNA here is from genome assembly GCF_040681595.1 of Amycolatopsis sp. NPDC051716. Classification (NCBI taxonomy): domain Bacteria; kingdom Bacillati; phylum Actinomycetota; class Actinomycetes; order Pseudonocardiales; family Pseudonocardiaceae; genus Amycolatopsis; species Amycolatopsis sp. NPDC051716. Next base: position 50,025 of record NZ_JBFAZA010000033.1, read on the forward strand.
GCGTCGCCGCGACGCTGCTGGGAGGTGCGCCCTCGGCGGGCGTCTGCCTGTACCTGTGCTGGCGGATACTCCGCGGGCAGGACCGGACGTCACCACGGGATGGTGCCGTCGTCGTTGACGAATGAGCCGGTCGGTCCGCCGTCGGGCAGGGTGGCGAGCCGGATCGCGGTGGCCGCGGCCTCCTGGGGCGGACGCCCTCGGAAGCCGCTGAAATCGGTCGCGACGAGGCCCGGGCAGACGGCGTTGATGAGGATGTCCGTACCGGTGAATCGGCGCGCGTACTGCACGGTGACGGCGTTGAGGTACGACTTCGCCGGCGCGTAGGCCGCCATGATCGGGCCGACTTCGATGTCCGGATTCGCCTGCAGTGTCACGGATCCGACGCTGCTGGAGACGTTGACGATGCGCGGCGACGCCGCACGCCGCACGAACGGCAGCATCGCGTTGGTCACCCGGATCACCCCGTAGACGTTGGTTTCCACGATCCGGCGAACGACGTCGAGGTCGAGCGTGGCCGGATCCTGCATCCACCCCGGTCCCATTTCTCCGGAGATGGCGGCGTTGTTGACCAGAGCGTCCAGGCGTCCGCCTCGACGTTCGACGAGTTCCGCGGCCTCGGTGACGCTGCGGTCACTGGTGACGTCCAGCGGGACGGCGAACGCGTCCACCCCGGCGGCGTGCAGCGTCTTCACGGCCGCCTCGCCCCGGGCCTCGTCGCGGGCACCCACCGCCACGCGGTAGCCCCTCGCACCCAGCCCCGCGGCGATCTCGTAGCCGAGTCCTTTGTTCGCGCCGGTCACCAACGCGAGCTTCTTGTCGCTCATGACCTTGATCCTGCCCACCGGCGAGCGGTGTTCCCAACACCGATCAGGTGCGCTGTCATACCCGCCCGGTATCACGGCAGATATCGTGATGCGGTGGACACGCTGGAGACCCGCGAGCTGAGGTACTTCGTCGCCGTCGCCGAGGAACTGCACTTCAGCCGGGCCGCCGAGCGCCTCGGCATCGCTCAGCCGCCGTTGTCCCGGGCGATCCAGCAGCTCGAACGGCGTCTCGGTGTCACCTTGCTCGAACGCAACCGCCGCGGCGTCACCCTCACGAACGCAGGCCGGGTCCTGCTCGGCGAAGCCCGCGTCATCCTCGAGGCCGCCGCCGCGGCCGCCCGGCGCACCCGCCGCGCGGCGTCCGCCACGAACCGGCTGACGCTGGCGACAAAGGCCGGCGCGAACCACGAGCTGCTGCGGAGGCTCCTCGACGCCCACGCCGCCGAACCCGACGCGGCCGAAATCGAGGTGCTGCTGTGCGGAATGGGGGAGCAGGCACGGATGTTGCGAGACGGCCGCGCCGACGTGGCGCTCATGCAGCGCCCTTTCCATTCCCTCGCGGGGTTCGACACCGAAGACCTGCTCACCGAGGAGCAGGTCGCCATCCTGCCGGCGGCGCATCCCCTCGCCACACGCCCGTCGCTGACCATGGCCGACATCAGCGATCTGGCGGATCTCCCGATCGCCCGCTGGCCCTGCAACGACGGCGCTTACCCGCCCGGCCCGGGCCCCGAGATCCACGACCAGTCCCAGCTGGCGCAGCTGATCGCCCTCGGGCACACCGTCGCCGTCACGGGCGCCTCCGCCCGATCGTGGCTGTGGAGCGCCCACGTCGCCGTTCCGTTGACCGGCGCATCTCCCGTCACGACGGTTCTCGCGTGGCCCACCCACAGCCGCTCCCCGGCCGTCGCCAGGCTCGTCCGCACGGCTGCCGGCCTGTAACCGAAGCCCGTCAAGAGAGCTGGATCCCGCGCCGTGGTGGCAGGTCAGGTACGGCGGGCCGTGGCGAGCAGGGTGAGCGCGACCTGGAGTGCCTGTTCGCCGGCGCGGGTCGAGTTGTGGTGGTCGGCCACGACGGTGGCGCCCTCGACGAGGATGAGTAGGTGCTGTCCGAGTCGGCCGGGGTCGGCGGCTCCGGCGCGGCCGGCGATTCCGGTCAGCAGTTCGAGGTAGCGGCCGAGGTGGCGGGCGGTGATGGCCCGGACGGTGCCGGTGTGGTGCTGGGCGGCGGCGTTGAGGAGTGCGCAGCCGCGGAAAGCCGGCTCGTCGTACCAGCCCTGAAGCGTGCCGAACAGGGCGGTGAGCTGGTCGGCGGGGTCGTCTCCGGCGGCCTCGACGGCGTCGGTCAGCCAGCGGACGACCCGGTCACTCCGTGCTTCGAGCATCGCTTGGACGAGTCCGTCCTTGCTGCCGAAGTGCCGGTAGAGCGTCTCCTTGGACACGCCGAGGCGGGCGCACAGTTCGGCCACGCCGATGCCGTCGAGCCCACGTTCGTACAGCACCCGGGTGGCCGCGTGCAGGATCGTCGCGCGGGTGCGCTCCGGGTCGATGGTCGTGCCTTTGGCAACGGGCATGACTCGATCGTACCGATCGGTTCGATCCTTGTGCTAGCGTCTGGATAGAACTGATCGGTTCGATCTGGGGGTGCGCATGACGGCGACGGGGCGGGCCGTGCGGCTGGCGCTCGGGACCGCGTCCGCGCTGGGCCTCGCGCGGTTCGCGTACGGGCTGCTCGTGCCGGCCATGCGGGACGACCTGCGCTGGACGTTGGCCGACGCGGGAGTGATCAGCGCCGCGAACGGGCTGGGTTACCTGGTCGGCGCGGCGGTGGCGGGGGCGCTGGTACGCCGTTGGGGCACCGCCGCGGTCTTCCGCTGGGGCATGGTCGTCACCGCGTTGGCGCTGGCGGGTACGGCGGCGGGCGGCGATTTCGTGGTGCTGCCGGCGGTCCGCACCGTGGCTGGGGCGAGCGGGGCGGTGGTGTTCGTCGCGGGTGGTGTCATCGCGGCCCGGATCGCCGCGCGTGCCGGGTCCAGCGTGCCGATCACGGTGTACTTCGCGGGCACGGGCCTGGGGATCATCCTCAGCGGTGCGACCATCCCGGTCCTGGGTGATCAGTGGCAGACGGCGTGGGCCGTCCTGGGTGCCGCGGCCGGGTTGGCCACCCTGATCAGCTGGACGGCGGCGGGAACCGGCGAGGAGCCGCCGGCCGGTGAGGCTGGCCGAGCACGGGTGCGTCCGCTGCGCCGGGTCGCCGTGGCGTACTTCCTCTTCGCCGCCGGGTACATCACCTACATCACCTTCCTGTCCGTCTACCTGGCCGAACGGCACGCACCGGTCATGCAGGTGGTCCTCACGTGGACGGCGCTGGGCGCCGCGGTCGTGGTCGCCCCGGTCCTGTGGAGCCGCCCGATCACCCGCTGGCCCGGCACCCGCGCCCTGGCCGTCGTGCTCGGCGTGCTGGCCGGCGGCGCGGCGCTGGCGCTGCTGTCACCCTCACCCGCGGTCGTGATCGCCTCCGCGATCGCTTACGGGGTGACCTTCATGGCGGTCCCCGCGGCCGTCACCGCCCACATCCGGACCGCCGTCCCGCCCGCCGGCTGGACCGCCACGCTGGCCGCGTTCACCATGCTCTTCGCCACCGGGCAGACCGTGGGCCCGTGGCTGGCCGGCATCCTCGCCGACCACACCTCGACCGCCGCACCCCTCGCCTGGACCGCCGTCCTGTGTGCCGCCGCGGCGGCACTGGCGGCGGCCCGACCGGCTATACCGCCAGAACTCGACGCCGAAATCCGCTGAACCCGCACCCGACAACCACACGGAGCACGATCATGGCCACCTTCGTCCTCGTCCCCGGCATGTGCCACGGCGGCTGGTCTTTCGCCGATCTGACCGGGCAACTCCGCGGGCACGGCCACCGCGTCCACCCCCTGACGCTGACCGGGGTGGGCGAACGCAGCCACCTCCTGCACGGCGGGGTCAACCTCGACACGCACATCGAGGACGTGACCGCACTGCTGGCGGCCGAGAACATCCACGACGCCGTGCTGGTCGGCCACAGCTACGGCGGGATGGTGATCACCGGGGCCGCCGACCGCATGCCCGAGCGCGTGGACTGCCTGGTCTACCTCGACGCCGTCGTGCCCGCGAACGGAGACTCCTGCTGGGCGCTGGTTTCCGACCAGGAACGCCGCTGGTACCTCGACGTCGTGGACAACGGCTACGCCACACGTCCCCTGCCGTTCTTCGACCCGCGAGCCACCCCGCACCCGCTCGCCTCACTGCTCCAGCCGCTCCGCCTGTCCGGCGACAGCACCGGTTTCCGGCGCCGGGACTACGTCTACGCCGCCGGCTGGGACGGCCAGTCACCCTTCACGCCCATCTACGAGCGCCTTCGCGCGGACCCCGCGTGGACCACCCACGCACTCGACAGCGGACACAACCTCATGCGTGACGCGCCGGCCGAGCTGCTGAAGATCCTGCTCGACGCCGCTCAACCGTCGACTGTGGACAGGACGTGAATCCTCGCCTCAGGCCAGAGTCGGAGGTGAAGACGAGGTTGCCGGCCGATTTGCGGCGTCGCTGGGAGAAGGCCGCCTGCGGCCTTTATCAGAAGGGCGCTACCGGAATGGCGTGACCGAAGGAGGTCTGCGCGGTGTCGTCGGGGTCGGCAATGCCGACTGTCAGGCGGGCTCGTCGGTGAGCTGTTCGCGAAGCCAGTGGGTGGCTGTCTCACGCACTTCCTCTGCCGGGTCGGCCAATGCTTCGCGGACTACTGTGGCCAGCCGGCGGGAATCGTTGCGCCACCACAGCAGCGACAGAATCGCCAGGCGTCGGGCGACGGGGTCGGGGTCTTGCCGGATCGTGCGGCAGAGTAGCGGCAGCACCCGACGTCCGATGTCTTGGCCGAGCCGTCGTCGGCCGAGGACGGCGACGGCGTGCCGGCGGATGATCTGGTGTGGTGAGCTCAAGCCTGCCACCGCGGCGTCCACCTCGTGCGCTGCCAGGCCGGAGAAGCCGCTGCCGGGTGCGAGGTGGCGCTCCAGCGCGGGCAGGTACGCCGGCCGGTGTTCGATGAAGTCGGCCAGGGGCCGGTAATCCAGTGGCGGCGGGTTTCCTGCGTGGTCTCGGAAGCTGGTGTAGGGCGCGGCGACGGCCCCGACCAGCACGTCCTCGGGGAGGCTTTCGGCTCGGTCGAGAACGAGATCGAGGCGACCGAGCCGGGACAGCGCTCCCGCGACCCAGCCTTGGGCCGTCCCGTGGGTCCGTTCCAACGCGACGTGAAGTGCATGGATGATGGCGTCATCGGGCCGGCCGATGTCGGCCAGCAGTTTCGCGGCTTGCCAGGCCCGGTCCGCGGTGGCGAGCAGCGGGAGCAAGGCGGGAAAGGCCGCCGGTCCGAGATCGCGCAGAGCCGATTCGACGTCTTCGGATCGGACAGCGCCGACGGACGTTCCCAGCAAAGGAGCCAGGTAAGCGGCGCGTTCGGCTGGGGTGAGCGCGGTGATGCGGGTCAGTTCGGCCGCTCGTGCGTCCAGGTCGGGGAAGTGGCGGCGTACCTCGTCGGCGGTCAGGACCTGTCTGATCAACGTCTCGTGCTGTTCCTCGTCGAGAAGAAGCACCACGAAGTCGTCGTGGGTGACGCCTTGCTCGCAAAGTGTCTCCCGCGCTCGGAGGCAGACGCCGACCAGCGTTGTCAGGTAGCGGTCGAAGGTGGCCTGCCAATGCTCGGCCGTTCCGGAGCACGCGTGGGTGGTGAGATCCTTTTCCCAGCGTTCGGCCGCGTTGCCGGGCAGCCAGTCGTCGCGGTGGAGATCCCAGTCCGGGGCGCTCCAGCGCAGCTCCGCCCGCAGTTCGGCGGGCTCGAGGGCCAGTGCCTCGAGGCTGTTGATCCCGAGCAGCGGCAGCGTGATGTGGCCGTCTTCCTCCCGGTAGACGTGATTCAGCGCCGCCGCGTAGAACCGTTCGCCGGGATGGTCGGCCACCGCCGAGGCCACGGCCCGCACCACGCCGTCGTGGAGGGTCTGCTCGAAATCGGCCCAGTTCAAGCCCGCTGTCACGTGGATCATTGTGGCAGAGGGCGCACCTGCCGGCCCCGCATCGGCCGAGCATGGATCCACCGGGTCGCGCGCTCCGCGGCAGAAGCGGATGTTCACCCGGCGCGCCAGCCGTGTTCGAGGATGGCGAAGGCGGCTTCGACGGTGCGGGCCGGATCTTCGGAGCGGATCGCGAGTGCCGAGGTTTCCAGCGCGAAGTGGGCCAGTGCGGCGCATCCGGGATCGGTTTCGGCGGCGCCGGTTTCGGCGGCGAGGACGCGGCTGAGCGCGTCCTCGTGCCGCATCCACATCCGGTGCCAGTACTCGCTGAGTGCCGGCGTGCCGCGCACGAGGGTCATGAATTCCGGCGCCCCGTCGGCGGCGGCGCCGCGCTCGACGCGGGCCAGCGTGTAGTCCCGAAGCGCGGCGAGCACTGAAGTGCCCGGCGCGCGGTCGCGCACGGCGGCGATCAGGGCCTCTTCGATGTCGGCGTCCCGGTCGAAGACGAGGGATTCCTTGCTGGGGAAGTGTTTCTGCAGGGTCGTGGTGGACACGTCGGCGGCGTCGGCGATCTCGCGGACGCCCACGTTGTCGTAGCCGCGTTCGAGGAACAGCCGCAGGGCCGCGTCGGCCAGTGCCTGGCGGGTAGCTGCCTTTTTGCGCTCCCGCCTGCCCATCCCGGTCGTCATGCCTTGACGATACCACTAGTTGTACGGTGTACTCAGTTGTACGGTGTCACTTTTAGCTCGAGGAGTTCCGATGACGGTTCGTGTTCCTGTTCTGATCAGCGGTGGCGGGATCGCCGGGCTGACCGCCGCCCTGCTGCTGCGCCGCGAAGGGGTGGATCCGGTGCTGGTCGAGAAGCACGCCGGTGTGTCGCCGCAGCCGAAGGCGCGCCGGTTCAACCCGCGCAGCACCGAGGTGTTCCGCCTGCTGGGCCTCGCGGCCGAGGTCGCCGAGGCGAGCGCGCCACTGGCGTCGTTCACCGAGGTCCTGGCCGGTCCGACACTGGCCGCCGCCCGGGTGCGGGAAATGAGCGGCACCATGCGGGAACGGCGGCTGCAGCAGGCGAGGATTCCCGAGCTGAGCCCGGGACCGAACGTCTTGTGCCCACAGGTCGTGCTGGAGCCGATCCTGCGCCGGGCCGCCGAAGAACGGGGCGTGTCCGTGCGGCTCGGCACCGAACTGGTGTCCTTCACCCAAGACGACGACGGGGTGACCGCGCTGCTGAAGCCGGCGGACGGCGAGCCGTACGAGCTGTCCGCGGACTACCTGATCGCCGCCGACGGCGCCCGCAGTCCCATCCGCACGGCACTGGGCATCCCGCGCAGCGGCCACGGTCATCTCGCCGACAACCTCGACCTCTATTTCCGTGCCGATCTCACGGAGCTCGCGCGAGAAAAGCCGTTCAACCTGTGCGAGATCGACAACCCGGTGGCCTCCGGTGCCTTCCTCTCGGTCAACGGCACGGACCGGTGGCTGTTCTCGACGGCCGATTTCCCCGAGGCGCACACGCTCGGCGACGGCGACTGGCACGACCTCCTGCGCATCGTGACCGGCATTCCGGATCTCGACGTCGAACTGCTCAGCCGGTCGCCCTGGGAGTCGGCGATGCGCGTGGCCGACCGGTTCCGCGACGGCCGCGTGTTCCTGGTGGGCGACGCCGCGCACATGATGCCCCCGATGGCCGCGGCCGGCGCCAACACCGCCATCGCCGACGCGGCCAACCTCGCCTGGAAGCTCGCGGCCGTACTGGCCGGACGGGCGGCGCCCGCCCTGCTCGACACCTACCACGCCGAACGCCGTCCGGCCGGCTACGCGATCGCCGAAGCCTCCAGCACGGTCCGCGGGCACGTCGGCGACATGCTGGCCGCCTTCACCAAGCCCGACAGCCGGCACGACGACCTGCCGGCCACGATGTTCGGCACCCAGTACACCGAAGGCGCGTTCGTCCCGGACGGCCGCGATCCCGCGCCCGTCGACCACTACGCCCCGGCGGGCCGTCCCGGCACCCGCGTGCCCCATGCCTGGCTCGACGCCCAGACGTCCACTGTGGACCTCGCCGGGCCCGGCCTGACCCTGCTCACCGGCCCGGACAACGGACGCTGGATCGTCGAAGCAGATCGTCTGGGGTTGCGTCTGGCCACGGTGTCGCACCAGCACTGGCTCGCCGAGGTCTGCCTGCCCGCCGACGGTGCTCTGCTGCTGCGCCCGGACGTCATCGTCGCCTGGCACTCGGCATGCGGCACGCCACTCGCCGAGGCAGTGACCCGAGTGCTCGGCACCGCGGCCATCCCCGCATAACGGGCAAATCAGCTCCAGCGGAATCAGCGGCCTGGCCGGACGCGCACTCGGTCGCTTTGGTCGCGCTGCGGACCCCGAACCTGGTCCGTGTCCAACCCCATCGACAAGAAAGATCAAGGCCTTACCCACAGCGGCGGCACCTTTCCGAAGCCCGGCCGTGGCGGACGGAGTCGGTACCGCGGGCCGGCTGCGGTCAGTGCCCGATCAGGTTGGCCGATACCGTCCAGAGGCGTTCTGCGGTGGTCGGGTCGAGGGCCCATTCCTTCACGCCGTGCGGGTGGTCGGCGAGTTCGGCGTCGTCGGGCACGGTGTAGGCCTCTTGGGCGTCGTCGAGGTAGTGGCCCCCGGTGCGGGCGAACTGTGGTGCGACCGCTGCGACGATGCTCGTCGCTGCTCCCTGTTCGACGGTCTTGTAGGTGAAGACGCCCGCGGCTTCGGCCGCGGCGAGGGATTCCTTCTGGGCCGGGGTGAAGTTCCGTTGCAGTCCGGTGGCGACTCCGCCGGGGTTGGCGGTGTTCGCGAAGATCCCGTCGGCCGCCCAGCGGCGGGTTGCTTCCACCGCGAACAGCGAGTTCGCTGTTTTCGATTGCGCGTAGGCGATTTGGGGGTCATAGGCGCGGCGGGTGAAGTGCAGGTCGGCGAAGTCGACGCCGGCGCGCATGTGCGCGGTCGAGCTGACCGAGACGATCCGCGCCTCGCCGCGTGCCGCGGCACCGTGGGCGAGTGCGGTGTGCAGGCCGGCGGCGAGGGCGAAGTGGCCGAGGTGGTTCGTCGCGAACTGCAGCTCCCAGCCCTCCGGGGTGTGGGCCGGTCCGCCGGTGACGACGCCCGCGTTGTTCACCAGCAGATGCAGGGGTCCGTCCCAGTCCTGCGTGAAGCGGCGGACGGACGCCCGGTCGGCGAGGTCGAGCCGGGCGACTCGCGAGCGGGGCCCTGGGGTCACGGCGGCGGTGTTCCGGACGGCCAGGGTCACTTCGGCTCCGGCGGCGGCCAGTGCGCGGGCGGTTTCCGCGCCGATCCCGGAGGACGCGCCGGTGACGATCGCGCGGACGCCGGTGAGGTCGACGCCCGCGAGCACGTCGTCGGCGGTGCTGGCGGCGGTGAACGGTGTGGTGATGAGCCGGGATGAGGTCACTCGGCGGACTATACAGACTGAACAGAACTTGTATAGTTGAACTGGAGTCCGTAGAGTTGCCGCATGGCTGTTTCCGAAGTTCCGGATGCCGCCGAGCCGGGTCGCCGGGACGCGGTGCTCGAGTCGGCGCTGCTGACGTTCGCCCGGCACGGGTACCGCAAGACCTCCATGGAGGAGGTCGCGCGCGCGGCCCGGATCTCCCGGCCGGGGCTGTACTTCCTGTTCTCGTCCAAACAGGAGCTGTTTCGGGCGGCGGTCACCCGGGCGATCGAGCAGGACCTCGTCGTGGCCGGGGAGATTCTCGCCGACACCGGAAAGTCGTTGGGGGAGCGGCTGATCGGCGCGTTCGACCGGTGGGCCGGCCGCTATGTGGGACCGATGAGCCGTGACGTCCCGGAGGTTATCGAGCAGAACCCGGATCTGCTGGGGCCGATCACCCACACGGCTCCGAAGCGGTTCGAAGCACTCGTCGTCGCCGCGGTGGGCGGGGAGGCGGCAACTGGTGTCGCGCAGACCTTGATCAGCGCGTCGATCGGGTTGAAGCACCAGGTGGAGACCAGGGAGGCGTATCTCGGCCGCATGGCCACCGCGATCGGCCTCCTCGTCCCCTGACCAGGCGCGGGCACAGTGTGACCCGGCGCGGTTTCAGTGCCGGTGAGGCAGCGCGTCGCCGACGACCGGCTGCCAGCGCCGCAGCGCGGCGACGGTCACGCCAGGCGTGGTGTAGTACGGGTCGGCGGCCATGATCGCGTCCATCTTGGAGTGGTCGGCGCGGAACACCAGCAGCGCCCCGGAGTCGTCCTGTCACGGCCCGGCCATGATCAGTTGCCCGGTGGTGTGCAGCCTGCCGCGCGGCGCCACCTGCGGCGTGAGGATCTTTTGCCGGCTTCGGGCCGCGCCGGGGTTTGCAGGTCGCCGGAGTGCGGAGGCGTACGCCGGTGAACAGGCCGAGGCGTACCGGACGTTCGCCGAGGAGCCGGCGAGGCCCGAGCTGGAGCAGTTCTTCTTGCACGTGGGCGGATCGACGTACTCTGCTCGGGTGATCGAGATCGGTTCGCGAGCGCGTACCGTTCCGGCACCTCCGTCCGCCGTCCGGCCAGCACCAGAACCGTGTCCGACCTGGTTCGCCACCTCCATCTTCTCGGCAGCCCGAGCCGGCGACCGGATGGCTCCTCGATCGAACGCCGGCCACCAGAAGGCGGATACGTGGGTGACCCACTTCGCGTGCAACGCTACCGCCGCGCAAACCCAATACTTGCTGTGACTATGACGCGGCAATCAACTCCGGCAAGCGGTGGTGATCGGCCTGACCTGCGTCGCGGTGATCTCGAGGAGACTTTCCGGCGTCTGTTCGACGAGCATGCCGCGGTCCTGCACCGCTATCTGGTCGGGAGGATCGGTGCCGACATTGCCGGTGACCTGCTCAGCGAGACGTTCCTGATCGCGTTGCAGCAGCGCGACCGCTACGACGCCGAGCGAGGAAGCGCGCGGTCCTGGCTGTTCGGTATCGCGACGAACCTCCTGCGTACGGAGGTCCGCAACGAGGTCGCTGCCCAACGCAAGCAGTTGCACCTGGCCGCGCACGAGCACAGCAGGCGGGTTGTGCACGGGCATGCCGATCGGGTGGCCGAACGGATCGACGCGCAGACCCGGGTGCAGCACCTGGCCAGGGCGTTGGCGGAACTCTCGCCGAGCGATCTGGACGTGCTGCTGCTGACCAGTTGGGCGGAACTGACGCCGACCGAGATCGGCGAGACGCTCGGTGTTCCCGCCGGCACTGTGCGCTCCCGCTTGCACCGGACCCGGCGCTTGCTGAGGGCTTCCGCGGCATCCAGCTCTGCGCTCGATGAGGAAGGAGTACAGGCCGATGACTGAGGACAACGTCCACCGCTTGTGGACCGACGAAGAGCTGGACGAAGGGCTGATCTTGATGCGCCCCGGCGAACTCGCCAACCGGCAGCCCCTGGCCGAGGCACGAAACACGCTGTTGAACGCAGTGCGCTCACTCGAAGGAAGGGACACCCTGGTGGCCGACACCGACCCGGTGACCGAGCCGGCACGAAAGCCTGGGCTCCCCGCCGGACGGCGCTGGTGGCTCAGCGCGGCGGCCGCCGCGGTAGTGGTCGTTGCCGTCGGCGCCACCGTGGCGAGCACCGGCGGAGACCACGGTGCCCCCTCGGCCCAGCCGACGTCGTCGGTGCCGGCGGTGAAATTCGCGTCGGTGCAGCAGGCCCTGGACAAAGCGGCCGACATGATCCATGTCACGGGCGAGGCACCCATTCCCGCGGGGAAATTCCGGTACACCGAGACCCGTGGCTGGTACCTGGTCGCCAGCCAAGAGCACCAGTTCGCTTTCCTCGCCGAAGAGCTGAGGCAGATCTGGCAGCCGAGCGACTTCGACAGTGAATGGCTGCTCAAGATCGGGCAGACGGGGAACAAGCAGTGGCTGCTGGGCAACGAGCAAACCGCCACCACCACCGAGGGCCAGAACGTAAACGGAATCCGTCAGTCCGGTGAGTGGCGCGCGCGGGGTGGCCAGTTCCCCGAGAAAGCGTTGATCTTCGCCGGCCGGGGCGCCGGCGAATGGAGCGCACCCACCAAACAGCAGCTGGCCGACTTGCCCCGCGACCCGCAACAGCTCTACGACCTCATGCTCAAGGATCCCTATCTGGCGAACAAGCCCCGCGGCGGCGGTGTGCTGGCGGTCGCGGCCACTCTGCTGAAGACCGGTGTCGTACCCGCCGATCTCAAGGAAGCGGTGTACCGTGCGGTGGCCAAGGTTCCCGGGTTGAAGATCACCGCGCAGGTGGCGAACCTCAACGGCCGCAAGGGTGTCGCCCTGGGTGTCACGCCCCCGGACGGTACCTATCTCTACGACATCATCGTCGATTGCGACACCGGCGAGTTCATCGGGGAGCGGACGACCCAGTTCACGCCGGGAGGCGACGCGGGGATCGAAGGCATCAAAGCCGACACCGTGACCTCCTACAGTTCGGTCCGCACCGCCATCACCGACCAGGCGGGGACCGTTCCAGCGGGAAACTGACCGGCCCACGAGGCCGACCAGAGTGGACCCGGCACTCGCTCCTGGGCGGGCGCCGGGTCCACCAATTCGCGCCGTCATTCCGGGCAGTCGCGCAACCATCCAAGACGATCAGGGCGTCATCCCGATTAATGGCAATGTTAATGGCAGAAGGGATTAACATGGGGCGACTGAACGGCATGACGGTGACGGTGGGAGCAGTGATAGCCCTCGTCGGCGTGGCCGATCCAGCTGTGGCGGTGACACCTGGGGCCACGCCCACGGGGGTGACCCGTCCGGCTTCGTCCATTCACTGGCAGGCATGCGATGCGCACCCGGCGCTGGACTGCGCGACCGTGCCGATGCCGATCGACTGGAGCGCACCCGCCGGGCCGACGACACCGATCTCCGTCGTTCGGGGGAAAGCCGCCAAACCCCAGCAGCGCAAGGGCGTGCTCATCGTCAACCCCGGTGGGCCGGGTGGTTCCGGGGTCGACTTCGCGACCGACATCATCGAAAACCACGTCATGTCGCAGTCCCTCGCGGACAACTTCGACGTCATCGGGTTCGATCCGCGTGGCGTGGCACGCAGTGCCCAGCTCACCTGCGACGATGCCGTGCTGAACGACTGGGTCGATTTCTATCCGGAAACCGAGCCGGACTACCGCGGCATGCTCGATCACAACGACCGCTTGGGCCGCAGTTGTGTGCAGTACAGCGGACCCTTGGCCGATCACGCTGACACGACCAGTGTGGTACGGGACGTGGACGCGCTGCGGCAGGCACTGGGCGAGGACAAGATCAGCTATTACGGCAAGTCCTACGGCACCCAGATCGGCCAGCAGTACGCCGAACTGTTCGGTGAGCACCTGCGCGCGTTGGCCTTGGATTCCAATCTGGACCACAGCGTGGGCACCATGGGTTTCCTCGTCCCCCAGAACCGGGCGTTCGAGGATTCCTTCACCGACTTCGCGGCCTGGTGCCGGCGCACCCCTGCCTGCTCGCTGCACAACCGCGACGTGCTGGCCCTCTGGGACGATCTCTACGCCAAGGCGACTGCGGGGAAGCTGACCCGTCCCGGGAGCAGCTACGCCCTGTCGGTCGCCCAGCTCCGTGAGGAGGTCCTGTACCCCTTCATGTACGACCCGGCCGGGTGGCCCGAGCTGGCGGACTGGCTCAAGTCGCTCGCCGACGGCACTCCCGGGTCGCTTCGCGCCCAGTCGCAGGATCCGGGAGCCCGCAGTGAACTGCCGATCTGGTGCGGTGACTGGAAATGGAACGAGGTCGACAGCTTTGCCGCCCTGTCGGCGTACCGGAAACGGTCAGAGGTCGTCGCCCCGCACACCCGTCTCAGCCCGTTCTACACCCAGCTCACCGGATGTCTGGGCTGGGGCGGTCAGGTGAACAACCCCCAACACCGGCTCCATGTCACTCAGGCACCTCCGATCCTGATGACCAACAGCATCCATGACGTGGCCACCCCGTACCAGTGGGCGCGGTCCGTCGCCGCTCAACTGCCGACGTCCACCCTTCTTGCCTACGACGGCACCGGACACGGCACTTACCGGCTCAGTTCCTGCGTGCGTGCGGCGGTCGACACCTACCTGCTCACCCTCCACACGCCGGCCCCCGGCACCCACTGTCCCGCCGAATGGCCGACCACAGGTGACGCTGGGACGGCTCGCCCGGCCACGCTGCCGGGTTCACCGCCGGTAAGACAACGATAGAGCTGCCAGGCAAGGGGGGCCGCGTCATCCGGGCGCGGGCCTACCCGCGCAACCGGGACGCGAGCCGAACTGGCTCGCCTGCAGACACCCCGACGGCGGGGCACCCGGTTGCAGCCTGAAAATTTCCCGGGATTGCGCTCTTCTTTGAAAGTTTCACGGGATCGCGCTCTTCTTTCGTCGCAAGCCATAGACGTGTTTGACACCACGAGCCGACCCCGCTTATCGTTCTGTCGAACCGGTTCGAACACGATTGCTTACCGACCGATGCCCTGCTCCGCGGGCATGGCGCCGGCAGCCGAGTCCATAGTGGACCTCTGCCTTCGGCGATCTCGTCGGGTAGTGACGATGGGTCCGATGATCGGTGTATCACCGTAGACGCGACACCCGCGAAAGGGGTTTCTTGATGCGTCAGAACCGCCCTCGCACGCTATCCCGGCGCTTCGCCCGCGCAGCGCTGGCCTGCGCCACACTCCTCGCGATCATCGACACGGTACAACCCGCCGCCGCAGGACAGCCGGCCGTCGCAACACAGCCGGCCCCCGCGGCCGCAGCTGCCGGCGCCGCCGCGATCGCCTCGGTCGACCTGGCCGGGACGTGGAGTTTCACGCCGACGGGCCGGGGGGCGACCTCGATCACCGTGCCCGGTGGCGGCTGGTACAAGCAGGGCTTCACCGACGTGAACGAGGCGGTGTACTCGCGCACCATCACCGTGCCCGACTCGGGTCAGCCGCAGTCGACGTGGATCGAGTTCGGGGCGGTCAACCACCAAGCGACGCTGTCGGTCGACGGCCGGGTGGTGGCGACGCAGACCACGTCGTTCACGCCGTCGAATTTCGACATCACCGCCTACGCGGCCCCCGGCAGCACCCACACGATCAGCGTCGACGTGAAGGGCCGCGGCGCGTTGAAGGCGTCGAACGGCCGGTACCTGGTGCCCGACGCCGCCGAGTGGTCCGAGGCGGTCCCCCAGGGGATCTACCGTTCGGCGTTCCTGCGGACGTACCCGGCGGTGTCCGTCAGCGACACATTCGTGCGGACGTCAGTGGCGAACAAGACGTTGAGCTACGACGTGTCGGTGCGCAACACGTCGGGCAGCTCCCGGTCGGTGACGTTGACCGGGTCGCTGTCGTCCACCAACGGAACGGCTTTCAGCTACCCCGAACTGCCCAGCCGTACGGTCACCGTGGCGGCCCACTCGACCGCGACCGTGACCGTCGGGCCGGTCGCGTGGAACCTCGACAGCACCTCGTACTGGTGGCCCAACGTGCCGTACCGGCCGGGGTACCGGGCGCAGCTGCACGGGCTGACTGTGCATGCCGTCACCGATGACGGGCACACCAGCGACGCCACGTACCGGTTCGGGTTCCGGGAGGCCACCCAGAACGGTGACTACTACTACCTCAACGGCGTGCGCGTGAACTTCCGCGGCGACAACCTGCAGGGTGCCGACTACGACCGGATCAACAACGGCGGCAAGGGCGACGCCTACGACACCCTGCCCGGCTTCCTGCCCCCTTCGTCGAACAACGGCGGCTGGCCGCAGACGGTGGACAACTACCAGCGCCTTAACTACAACGTGATACGCGTCCACCAGGAGCCCGCAAGCCCGTACATGTTGGATGTCGCCGACGAGATGGGTCTGATGGTCATCGACGAGGTCGCGATTCGCGGCTCCCAGTCCGGGCAGGATTGGATCGCCGGGCACGACAACATGGTCAACCACGCCCGTGCGCTGGTCCTGCGCGACCGCAACCACCCCGCGGTCATCCGCTGGAGTCAGAACAACGAGCCGAACCAGAGCGGCCAGGATTCCGAACAGTTCGAGAAGGACCTGTACGCGGCGATGAACGGCGCCGACGGCACCCGGCCGGTCATTGCCGAGCTGGGCGTCGGCGCGAATGTCAACAGTTACCCCGGGATGACGTACCCCAACTTCGCGGTGATCTCGCACTACATCGACGGCTTCGGCAGGTACGGGGAGGGCGTGGTCACCGCGAATGGTCGGCCCGACGGCGAGGGCGAGTTCATCTGGCCGGCGTGCAACAACAAGCAGGGCTTCGAGTGGTTCGCCACGGCGACCCTGGCCAAGCGCGGCAAGAACGCCACCGACCTGCGTCCGTATACCCTGCTGTCCGCCTGGGCCAGCGTCGTGCCCGGAGTGCGGACCACCGACTTCACCCCGGAGGAGGGCGGCCACCCCATCTACGGCGCGGACAACCTCCCGGCCCCCTGGAGCAACCCGCAGATCCAGCGCGTACAGGCGGCGTACAACCCGGTGGCGGCGGTCGACCTCCCGTACTGGTCCGCATCCGGCGCCTCGGACTCGAACGGCACCTTCCCGCTGCCGCAGGCCGTGCCCAACTACGCCCGGAACGCCACGGTCACCCGCAACATCACCGTCTTCAACGACGACTTCGCCGACACTTCGGTGGGCTTCACCTGGACGGCGCGGCTCGACGCGCCGGACGGCGCGGTCGTCGCGTCCGGAAGCGCGACCCTGACCGTCCCGCTCGGCTCGCGGGTCACCCAGCCGGTGTCCTTCACCACCCCGGCCACCGGCAACCGCGTGTACCTGCAGCTGTCGACCACGAAGTCCGGTAGCCCCGTCTTCACCGACGCGGTGGAGTACTTCAACCTCGCCGGAGGCGGCGGAGACGGACCCGCGCCGGGCACTTACCGCATCGTCAACCGCAACAGCGGCAAGCCGCTCGCTGTCGCGGGCAACTCCACCGCGGACGGTGCCAAGGTGGTCCAGCAGAGCGGCACCGCCACCTGGACCATCGCCACGACCGCCGACGGCTCCTACACCCTCCAGTACGTCCCGAGCGGAAAGGTGCTCGACGTCAACGCCAACAGCAGCACGGCCGGGCTGCAACTGCAGCAGTGGACGGCCAACGGCGGCACCAACCAGATGTGGTACCTGCGGTCCACCGGCAACGGCTACTACACCATCGTCAGCCACGACAGCGGACTGGTGGCGGACGTCAACGGTGCGGCGACGAGCGACGGGGCGCAGGTCGTGCAGTGGGCCGCCAATGGCGGGGCCAACCAGCAATGGCAACTGAACCGGGCCTGACCGGACGAACCGTTTTCTCGCCTGCTGCCGCGGCGTCGACCGCTATACGGCCAGCCCCGTCAGTAGTGCGTCGCCTTCCTCGCCCGCCTCATCCGGATTTGGCTCGCTTTCAACGTGAGCCCTCGGTGGGTGAGGTGGCTGGTCGGGTTGGAGTGGAGGTGGCGGGCAAACCGACGCTGGCGTTGAGCACGGCGGCGACGGCCAGGACGAGCGTCGTGGCTCCAATGCGCGGGCACCCGGGGGAGTCGGCCCCTTGCTCCGGACGGTTTCAAGTGGCCAAAGGAGCGGAACGCGAACCAGTGCCCGTCGCAGCGGATCAGTTGTCCCGAGAAGATCGCCGGAAATTGAATCCGCGCTCGCCGATCTAGTGGACTGGCTGGCGCGCGACCTGGCATGCCGGAGCGTTTCCGGGACGGCTCGCGGCTTGGCGCCGGCGGATGCTGTTCGACAAAGTGCCCGACAAGGTCACAACCATGATCCTCGAAGCACGAAAAGTGCATGGTCGTCCGCCACTTCAGGAGTTTGTCGTAAAAACGGCATGCGTGGTGGTGTCTGGGGCCTCGGCGCGGAAGATCGCGTTGCCGCCGTTCCTGGTCGCGCTGCTGCGCGAGCATCTCGCGCAGCACCGCCGAGCGGGACGTGGTTATGGCGCTCGACGTTCCTGCGGCGCGTCTTCCGCCCGGCGGTCGACGGCAGCGAGGCGTCCGGGACGAAGGCGGGCTGCGCGGCGGTCCGGCCCGGGTTGACTTTCCATGGGCTGCGGCACAGCCCCAAGACCTGGATGATCGCGGACGGTGCGCCGGAGATCGCCCAGGCTCGTCGGCTCGGGCACCACCTGGACAACCGGGTCATCGAGACCTACTCCCACGTCGCCCCGGAGGTCGAGCAGCGGCTGCTCGACGACCTCGAGCGGCGCTGGCACACCGCGGCCCCGCCGTAAGTTGATCACTGCTGATCGAACCCGGAATGCAGAAAACCCCTCCGACCAGCCAGGAAGGCTGAAACGAAGGGGTTCCTCACGATGTGGAGCTAAGGGGACTCGAACCCCTGACCCCCTCACTGCCAGTGAGGTGCGCTACCAGCTGCGCCATAGCCCCGAGGCGAAGCTGAGCTCCGCATCTCGTATGCACATACATTACACCCCGCCCAGGCCCCCTCCACGCGGGGGTCCCCGCAACCCCCCGAAGCGATCCACAACCCGCTGACCAGCACGTTCACACCTTATTTTTAGTCCTGTATTGACGTCTCGCTGTGGCCGCCGTTACATTTTGCGCGGTTGTGACGCCGAGGTCCCCGCCCGTTACGCCGCGTCTTCAACTCGGGCACACCTCTCGATGACGCCGCGTGCGCGGCAGAGGAGGCTTCGATGACGAGACGGCGGGTGATGACGCTGCTCGCGGCAGCGTCGGTCCTGGTCGGAAGCATGACGACACCGACGGCAGCCAACGCTGCCGTGACCCCGGATGGGTGGTACACCGTCGCCGCCGGGAACAGTGGGAAGTGCGTCGATGCGCGGGGTGCTGGGGCGGCCGATGGGACCGTTGTCCAGCAGTACGCCTGCAACCAGACCGCGTCGCAGCAGTGGCAGTTCCAGTCCACCGGGGACGGTTACTTCCGGATCAACGCCCGCACCAACCCGGCCGCCGCCTGGGATGTCGCGGATGTCTCGACCGCCGATGGTGGCCTGCTCCAGCTCTGGACCTACGGAGGCGGCGCCAACCAGCAGTGGCAGGCCGTCGATGAAGGAAACAACCGGTACCACTTCGTCAGCCGCAACAGCGGGAAGTGCCTCGACGTCCCCGGCGCCTCCACCGCCGACGTGCAGCTCCAGCAGTACGCCTGCAACGGCACCGCCGCCCAGTCCTTCATGCTGGCCCCCGTGAACACGAGCCAGCCCGGGCAGCCCGACTTCGGCCCGAACGTGGTGATCTTCGACCCGTCCATGCCGAGCTCGACCATCCAAAGCCGGCTCAACAGCATCTTCGGCCAGCAGGAACGCAACCAGTTCGGCAGCCAGCGCTACGCCGTCATGTTCAAGCCCGGCACCTACGCCAACGACGTCAACGTCGGCTTCTACACGCAGGTGCTGGGCCTCGGCCTGAGCCCCGACGCCGTCACGATCAACGGCGCCGTGCACGTCGAGGCCGACTGGTTCCCGCCGCAGAACGCCACGCAGAACTTCTGGCGGGGCGCCGAGAACCTGTCCGTGAACCCGAACGGGGGCGCCGACCGGTGGGCGGTCAGCCAGGCCGCGCCCTACCGCCGCATGCACGTCCGCGGCGACCTGCAGCTCGACGACGGCGGCTGGGCCAGCGGCGGCTGGATCTCCGACACGAAGATCGACGGCCAGGTCCGCTCCGGCTCGCAGCAGCAGTGGATCTCCCGCAACTCGCAGTTCGGCAGCTGGAACGGCTCGAACTGGAACATGGTCTTCGCCGGGGTCCAGGGCGCACCCGCCAACACCTTCCCGGCGCCGCCCTACACGACCGTCGGCCAGACGCCGGTCGTGCGCGAAAAGCCCTTCCTCTCCATCGACGGCGCCGGCAACTACCAGGTCTTCGTCCCGGGTGTGAAGACCAACGCGTCCGGCACGAGCTGGGCGAACGGCACCGCGCCGGGCACGTCGGTCCCGATCGGCCAGTTCTACATCGCCAAGCCCGGCGCCACCGCCGCGGACATGAACGCCGCGCTCGCCGCCGGCAAGAACCTGCTGGTCACGCCCGGGGTCTACCACCTGAACCAGACGCTGCGCGTCACCCGTCCGGACACCGTCGTGCTCGGCCTCGGCATCGCCACGCTGGTCCCGGACAACGGCATCACCGCGATGACCGTGGACGACGTCGACGGCGTCAAGGTCGCCGGCCTGCTCATCGACGCCGGCACGACCAGCTCGAACACGCTGATGCAGGTCGGCCCGGCCGGCTCGGCCGCGAACCACGCGGCGAACCCGACGTCGCTGCACGACGTCTTCTTCCGGATCGGTGGCGCCGCCGTCGGCAAGGCGACGAACAGCCTGGTCGTCAACAGCAGCAACGTCATCGGCGACCACATGTGGATCTGGCGCGCCGACCACGCCGAGCGCGACGAGTACGTCGGCTGGACCACCAACACCGCCGACACCGGGCTCGTCGTCAACGGCAACGACGTCACGATGTACGGCCTCTTCGTCGAGCACTACCAGAAGACGCAGGTGGTCTGGAACGGCAACGGCGGCCGGACCTACTTCTTCCAGAACGAAATGCCCTACGACGTGCCGAACCAGGCGAGCTGGATGAACGGCTCGACGCCGGGCTTCTCCGCCTACAAGGTCGGCCCGAACGTCACCAGCCACGAGGCCTGGGGCCTGGGCAGCTACTGCTACTTCAGCACCAACCCGTCCGTCGCCAGCGCGCACGCGTACGAGGCGCCGAACACGCCGGGTGTCCGGTTCCACGACATGGTGACCGTCTCGCTCAACTACCAGGGCACGATCACGCACGTGATCAACAACACCGGCCCGGCGACGCCGTCCGGGACCAAGGCCGTCGACCTGGTGAGTTACCCCTGAGCACCGGCGTGCGCCGTGGTGGCGGCCGCGGCGCACGCCGGTCCTTCGCCGCTACCCCCGAATGGGGTGTTCCGGGAGCCGGACGGGGTAGTCGTCGCGATACTGGAGTCCCTCTATCCGGGAGCGGCAGATGACCTCCTTCGCAGCGTTCACCGTCGTCGAACCCCGCAAAGCCTGGCCGATCGCCGCCGTCCGCGGCGGGTTCGCCGTGCTCTTCGGGCTCTTCGCCCTGATCTGGCCCGGCGTCACCGTGCTCGCCCTGGCGATCCTGTACGGCGTGTACGCGATCGTCGACGGCATCGGCGGCCTGATGCAGGCCTTCCGCCCGGGTGACACCGGGCACCGGGTGGCCTACGGCGTCCTCGGCGCGCTCGGCATCGTCGCCGGGATCCTCGTCCTGGTCTGGCCGGGCATCACCGTCCTGCTGCTGGCCCTGCTGGTCGGCTTCTGGGCGATCATCACCGGCATCGCCGAGATCGCCGCGGCGATCCGGCTGCGCAAGCAGATCCGCGGCGAGGCGTTCCTCATCCTGGCCGGCGCGATCTCGCTGATCGCGGGCGTCCTCATCGTGATCAACCCCATCGCCGGCGCGTACGGCATCGCGCTGCTCGTCGGCATCTACGCCCTCATCTACGGCATCGTGCTGCTGGTACTGGCCTTCCGGCTGCGCAAGCTGGGAACGGGAGACGCCCGAACTGAGTAACGTGCGGGAGTGTCGACCCGCGAACTGGTGGTGCTGGGCACCGCGAGCCAGGTGCCCACGCGCCACCGCAACCAGAACGGCTACCTCCTGCGCTGGGACGGCGAGGGTATCCTCTTCGACCCCGGCGAAGGCACCCAGCGGCAGATGCTGCGAGCCGGCGTGGCCGCCACGGACATCACGCGCATCTGCATCACGCACTTCCACGGCGACCACAGCCTCGGCCTGCCCGGGGTGATCCAGCGGCTGTCGCTGGACAAGGTCGGCCACCCGGTCCACGCCCACTTCCCGGCGTCCGGCGCGCACTACTTCGAACGCATGCGGCACGCGACGGCCTTCTACGAGCAGGCCGACCTGCGGGAACACCCGATCGCCGAGGACGGCCCGATCGCGACCGGCAAGCTCACCCTCGAGGCCAGGCGCCTCAGCCATCCCGTCGAGGCGTTCGGCTACCGGCTGACCGAGCCCGACGGCCGCACCATGCTCCCCGAGCGGCTGCGCGAGCGCGGCATCGCGGGCCCGGACGTCGGCCGGCTCCAGCGGGAGGGGCGCCTGGGAGACACGAAAATCGAGGACGTCAGCACGCCGAGGTCCGGCCAGCGGTTCGCGTTCGTGATGGACACCCGGCTGTGCGACGCGGTGTACGCCCTCAGCGAAAACGCCGACACCCTCGTGATCGAGTCGACCTTCCTCGCCGAGGACACTTCCCTGGCGAAGGACTTCGGCCACCTGACCGCGCAGCAGGCGGCGCGAGTGGCCGCAGAGTCCGGTGTCCGGCAGCTCGTCCTGACGCACTTCTCGCAGCGCTACCCCGATCCGGAGCGCTTCGCGGCGGAAGCGCGAGCCGAGTTCGACGGCGAGATCGTCGTGGCGCAGGACCTGGAGCGGGTCCAGGTGCCGAAACGGCGGTCTTTCCCAACGGTGTGAGAAGCGCCGTAGGCTGCATCTCGTGAGCCAGCCGATCCTGATGACCGTCGACGACGATCCCGCCGTGTCCCGCTCGGTCGCCCGTGACCTGCGGCGCCGCTACGGCAAGGACTACCGCGTCATCCGCGCCGACTCCGGCCCGGACGCCCTCGACGCGCTGCGCGAGATCAAGCTGCGCGGCGACGCCGTCGCGGCGATCCTCGCCGACTACCGGATGCCGCAGATGGACGGGATCGCCTTCCTCGAGAAGGCGATGGACCTGTTCCCGCACGCCCGCCGCGCCCTGCTGACCGCCTACGCCGACACCGACGCCGCGATCCAGGCGATCAACGTCGTCGACGTCGACCACTACCTGCTCAAGCCGTGGGACCCGCCGGAGGAGAAGCTCTACCCGGTGATCGACGCGCTGGTCGAGACCTGGAAGGCGGTCGGCGACAAGCCGGTCGAGGAGGTCAAGCTCATCGGCCACCGCTACAACTCGCCCTCGTTCCACCTGCGGGACTTCCTCGCGCGCAACGCGGTCCCGTACCGCTGGTACTCGGTCGACGACGACGAGGGCTGCCGGATCCTGCAGGCCGCGGAGGCGACCGACAAGGACATCCCGGTGGTCGTCACGCCGGACGGCACCGTCCTCAAGAACCCGACCGGCAGCGAGATCGCCGACGCCGTCGGTTTGTCGACCCGGCCGGCCCAGGAGTTCTACGACCTCGTGGTGATCGGCGGCGGCCCGGCCGGCCTCGGCGCCGCGGTGTACGGCGCCTCCGAAGGCCTGCGCACGGTGCTCGTCGAGAAGAAGGCCACCGGTGGCCAGGCCGGCACCAGCTCACGCATCGAGAACTACCTCGGCTTCCCCGACGGCGTCTCGGGCGCGCAGCTGACCGACCGCGCGCGGCGCCAGGCCCAGAAGTTCGGCGCCGAGGTGCTGACCGCCCGCGACGTCGTCGGCCTGGAGGCCCGCGGTTCGCAGCGGGTGATCACCTTCGGCGACGGCAGCGAGATCGCCGCGCACTCGGTGATCCTCGCCAGCGGCGTCAACTACCGCGCCCTGGAGGCCGACGGCATCGAGGAGCTCACCGGCCGCGGCGTCTACTACGGCTCGGCCGCGACCGAGGCGCCCGAGTGCAAGGGCGAGCACGTCTACATCGTCGGCGGCGCCAACTCCGCCGGGCAGGCCGCGGTGTTCTTCTCCCGGCACGCCAGCGACGTCACGATCCTGGTGCGTGGTGCGTCGCTGGAGTCCTCGATGTCGCACTACCTGATCGAGCAGATCGCCGGGATCGAAAACATCCACGTCCGCACGCACACCACCGTCAAGGAGGTGCACGGCGACGGCCACCTCGAGCGGCTCACGCTGTGCGAGAACGGCGTCACCGAGACGGTCGACTCCGGGCACCTGTTCATCTTCATCGGCGCCGCCCCGCGCACCGACTGGCTCGGTGACGCCATCCACCGCGACGAGCACGGCTTCGTGTGCACCGGGCCGGACCTGCTGAGCGCCGGGCAGCGGCCGGCCGGCTGGTCGCTCGACCGTGATCCGCACTACCTCGAGTCATCCATCCCCGGCGTGTTCGTGGCCGGTGACGTGCGGTCGCAGTCGGTCAAGCGGGTGGCCTCCGCGGTCGGCGAGGGCGCGATGGCCGTGACGCTGGTACACCGGTACCTGGAGGAACAATGAGCGCACTGCCGCGGGAAGAGCTTCGCGGCCTCTTCCTGTTCGAACGCCTTTCCGAAGACCAGCTCGACTGGGTGGCCGCCAACGCCGTGCTCGAGGAGTACGAGGGCGACAGCTTCGTCATCCGCGAGGGTGACGAAGCGACCTGCTTCTACGTGATCCTGAACGGCGCCGTCCGGATGACGCGGCTGGTCAGCGGCACCGAGATCGAGACGAACCGGTCCGACCAGCGCGGCGCCTACTTCGGCGCGACCCAGTTCTTCGTGCACCAGGAGGCCGAGCACCGCTACGGCGCTTCGGTGCAGGCGCTGAGCGACCTGACGCTGCTGGCGCTGCCGTCGAAGGAGTTCTCCACCGAGTTCCGCAGGTGGTTCCCGATGGCGACGCACCTGCTCGAGGGCATGTACCTCGGCTGGCGCAACAGCGACACGGTGATCGGCTCCCGCCGCCGCCTGCTGGCGCTCGGCGAGCTCTCGGCCGGCCTGACGCACGAGCTGAACAACCCGGCCGCGGCCGCCGTCCGGGCGACGTCCGCCCTGCGCGAACGCGTCGCCGGGATGCGGCACAAGCTCGCCTTCCTGGCCAAGAAGGACATCGACCCGGAGCTGCTCTACCAGCTCATCGACGTCCAGGAACGCCTGGTCAAGCAGGTCGTGCAGGCCGAGAAGCTGACCGCGATGCAGCAGGCCGACCGCGAGGACGAGATCGGCGACTGGTTCGACGAACGCGGCATCGACGGCGGCTGGGACCTCGCCGACATCTACGTCCGCGCCGGGCTGACCACGGCCGACCTGGACAACGTCCTCGAGCAGGTGGGCGACACCTTCATCGACGGCGCCGTCCGCTGGCTCGCCTACGCGCTCGAAACCGAGATGCTGATGGGCGAGATCGAGGACTCCACGACCCGGATCTCCGCGCTGGTCGGCAAGGCCAAGCAGTACTCGCAGATGGACCGGGCGCCGCACCAGTGGGTCGACGTCCACGACGGCCTCGACTCCACGCTCGTGATGCTGTCGGGCAAGATCGGCGGCGGCATCCGCGTCGTCAAGGAGTACGACCGCAGCCTGCCGAAGATCCCGGCGTACCCGGCCGAGCTGAACCAGGTCTGGACGAACATCATCGACAACGCCCTGGGCGCGATGAAGGGCGAGGGCACGTTGACGCTGCGGACGTGGCGCGTCGACGACCAGATCCGCGTCGAGGTCGGCGACACCGGCCCGGGCATCCCGGCGGACATCAAGCCGCGGATCTTCGAGCCGTTCTTCACGACCAAGCCGGTCGGCGAGGGCACCGGGCTCGGCTTGGACATCTCGTGGAAGATCGTCGTCGAACGGCACCAGGGCGACCTGCGCGTCGAATCCGAGCCGGGGAACACCCGGTTCGAGGTCTGCCTGCCGACGGTCGAGCAGGCCTCGCTCTGATGGCTTCCGTCCCGACGGTCACGACCGAACTCGGGGCGCTGGTCGGGCTGGCGGGTGACGGCGTCCGCGTCTGGCGCGGGGTTCCGTACGCCCGCCCGCCGGTCGGCGAGCTGCGGTGGAAGGCGCCGCAGCCGCCGTCGCTGTCCGGCGGCGTGCACGTGGCCACCGAGTATGGGCCGCACGCGATGCAGTCGCCGGACCCGATGAACCCGGCCGCGGTGTGCGACGAGGACTGCCTGTACCTCAACGTCTGCACGCCGGAGGGACCCGCGCCCGAGGGCGGGTGGCCGGTGCTGTTCTGGCTGCACGGCGGCGGCTACCGCGTCGGTCACGGCGAGCAGCTGGGCGACGGCGAAGAGTTCGCGCGCGCCGGGGTCGTCGTGGTCACGATCAACTACCGGCTCGGCTCGCTCGGCTTCCTGCACCTCGCCGGGATCTTCGGCGAGTCCGAAGTGGACGCCGGAGTCTGCGGGTTCCTCGACCAGGTCGAGGCCTTGAAGTGGGTGCGCCGCAACGTCTCCGCGTTCGGCGGGGATCCCGCGCGGATCACCGTCTACGGCGTTTCCGCGGGCGCGAAGAGCGTCGGGAACCTGCTGGGCAGCCCGCTGGGTGCGGGGTTGTTCGCGCAGGCCATCAGCAGTTCCGGCGGCGCGGACCACGTGGCGACGCCGGAGGCCGGGACGGCGCTGGCGCGGCGGCTGCTGGACGAGGTGGGCTGCCACGACATCGCCGCGTTGCGGTCGCTGCCGGCCAAGGAGTTCGTCGAGGCGCAGGAACGGATCCTGAGCGGGTTCCAGGCGCTGTGGCTGTGGCGCCCGACGCTGCATCCGCGCGTGCTGCCCGAGGTGCCGATCGGGCCGATCCGGCGGGGGAGCGCGGCGGGGGTTCCGCTGCTGATCGGCTGCAACAGCAACGAGGGCAGCACGTACGCGTTGATGCTCGGCGACGACGTCGCAACGGCTCCGGCGTCCGGTGTGCTGACGAGCATCCTCGGCGATTCCGGTGCGTCGCGGCTTCTCGAGACGTACCTTCGCCGCGTCCCTGACCTGAAGGCCGCCCGGATCGCCGCGATGGGCGACGAGCGGTACGGCATCCCGACGCAGCGGCTCGCCGACGCCCAGTCCGCGCACGCTCCCGTTTACCGCTACCGGATCGACATCGCCGCGCCCGGCGTGCCCGAGCAGCTCGACGGCGGCCACGGCACCGAGACCACGATGGCGTGGAAGGTCCCGCTTCCCTTGGCCGCGCAGGGGACCGCCGTGAATCCGGCGCGCGAGCGGGCGGCCCTGCTCATCCACCGCGCCTGGGTGCGGTTCATCCGGGACGGCGTCGCGGACGCGGACGGTCCCGAATGGCCGCCCTACGGCCCGGAGCTGCGCCCGGTGCTGGTTTTCCGGGAAGACACCGATCTGGTGCTCGATCCACGCTCCGACGAGCGAAAAGCCTGGGGCGACACGGAATGGGCGTCCGGGACCTGGTTCCCGGTGACCTGAGACCGTTCCTTCACCCGCCGTTCACTTCGAACCGGCTCGCTCCCGCGTCCAATGAGCGAAGGCCCGTCGAGGGGAGTGGCTCGTGAAACGCCGGGTGTCGATCGGACTGGCCGTGGTGCTGGTGCTGGCCGTCGTGGGGGTGATCATCTGGGGGCGCGGCGACGACAGCGCCGCGGGCGCCACGACGACGGTCCGCGGGGTGATCGGTTCGGAGAAGCAGGCCTTCTTCACCGACCAGCGGGTCGTCGACGCCTTCGCCCGCCACGGCCTGAAGGTCGAAGTGGACACCGCGGGATCGCGGCAGATCGCGACGACCGTCGACCTCGGGAAGTACGCGTTCGCGTTCCCGTCGTCGTCGCCCGCGGCGCGGAAGATCCAGCGCGACCGCAAGGTGACCACGGTCTACACGCCGTTCCAGTCGCCGATGGCCGTCGCCTCCTTCGAGCCGATCGTTTCCCTGCTGCGGGCCGGTGGGGTCGTGCACAAGGGAGCCGGCGCGTACGACGTCCTCGACATCGCGAAGTACCTCGACCTGGCGAAGGCCGGGACGCGCTGGGACCAGCTGCCGGGCAACACCGCCTACCCGGCGCGCAAGAACGTCCTGGTCACCACGACCGACCCGCGCGAGTCGAACTCCGCGGCGATGTACCTGTCGATCGTTTCCTTCGTGGCCAACGGGAACGCCGTCGTCAGCACGCCCGATCAGGAGGCGAAGGTGCTGCCGTCGGTGGCGAAGCTGTTCCTCGACCAGGGGTACACGCAGAACAGCACCGAAGGGCCGTTCGAGGACTACCTCTCGGCCGGCATGGGCAAGACGCCGCTGGCGCTGATCTACGAGTCACAGTTCGTCGGCCGCGTGCTGAGCGGCGACGGCTCGATCCGGCCGGACATGCGGATGCTCTACACCGCGCCGACGGTGTACTCGAAGCACACGCTGGTGCCGTTGAGCGGCGACGGCGACAAGGTCGGGCAGCTCCTCGCGACCGACCCCGAGCTGGGCAAGCTCGCCGCGACCTTCGGCTTCCGCACGACCGACCCGAAGCTGTTCGCCCAGGTCGCCGCGCCGGCCCACGTGCCCGCCGACCTCGTGGACGCCGTCGAACCGCCGTCGTTCGAAACCCTGGAACGGCTGCTCGACGCCGTCGGCAAGCAGTACTGACATGGACTTCGCGCTCACGCCGCCCGAGCCGGTCACCGCGATTCCTTCCGAGCGCGCCGCCGGGCTGATCACCCTCGGCGAGGACACGCGGTCGGAAGTCGCCGTTCGCGCTTCGGAGTTCGCGTCCCGGCTCGAAGCCCTCGACGTCCGGTCGCCGGAGTTCACCGACCTCCTCGACGAGCTGCTGACCGTCGGCGAGGCCGACATGCGCGCGGCGGCCGGGGTCGCCGGAACGATGCTCGACCGGTCGTTGCGCAGTGCGGCGTCGCCGCGGGACGGCGTCACGACGAGCCTCGCGAGCCTGCGCCGGACGGTCGCCGAGCTGGACCCGGCGAAGCTGCCGCTCACCGGCCGGAAGCTGCTGGGCATGTTCCCGGTCGCGGCCGGGGCGAAGCGGGCGCTGGACCGCTACCGCGCGGCGAACGAGCCGGTCAACGCCCTGGTCGTCGACCTGCGCGGCCGCCAGGACGTCCTGCGCCGCGACAACGCCTCGATCAAGGGCGAGCGCGAGCGGCTGTGGAAGGTCATGGGGAAGCTCGCCGAGGCGGCCGCTCTCGCCGAGGCCGTCGACGGCGCGATCGAGGCACAGGCCGGCGTCTTCGACCTGACGGATCCCGCGCGCGCGAACGCGTTGCGCGCGGACGTGCTGTACCCGATCCGGCAACGGCACCAGGACCTGCTGACCCAGCTCGCCGTCAGCGCGCAGGGTTATCTCGCGCTGGACCTGGTGCGCAAGAACAACGACGAGCTGATCCGCGGTGTCGAACGGGCGGTGTCGACGACCGTTTCCGCACTGCGGGTCGCGTTGCTGGTCAGCGGCGCGCTGGCGAGCCAGCGGGACGTCCTCGACGAGGTCGCGGCCCTGCGGGCGACCACCGACGGGCTCATCCGCGCGAACACCGAGCTGCTGGGCCTGCAGTCCGCGGAGATCCGCCGGGCGAGCAGCGACCCGGTCGTCGCGACCGAGACGATCCGGCAGTCCTTCGACCGGATCTGCGCCTCGATCGACGCGATCGACGGGTTCCGCGCCGACGCCGTCGCCGCGATGGCCACGACCGTCGAATCGCTGTCCGGCGAGATCCGCCGGGCCGAAGACCACCTGCGGCGTTCGCACGAGGGGGAAGCATGATCAGGAAGGTGCCGGCGCTCTTTTTGGGCGCCGCGTTGCTGGCGGGGTGTTCCGGCTCTTCGTCCGCACCGCTGGGGGATCCCGAGCCGGGGACCTTGCGGGTCCTCGCGGGCAGCGAGCTGGCGGACATGCAGCAGGTGCTGGACGAAGCCGCGCAAGCCACCGGCGTGAAGGTGAAGTTCACCTTCACCGGCACCTTGGAAGGCGCCGAAACGCTGGCGAACGGCAGTGCCGACGGCAAGTACGACGCCGTGTGGTTCTCGTCGAACCGGTATCCCGCCGGCATTCCCGAAGCGGCGAAACGGCTCGGCAACCAGGTCAAGATCATGAGCTCGCCGGTGGTGCTGGGCCTGGCCACGCCGGTGGTGCAGCGGCTGGGCTGGGCCGGCAAGCCGGTCAGCTGGGGCGAGATCGCCGCGCAGGCCGGGAAGAAGGCGTTCAGCTACGGGATGACGGACCCGTCGGCGTCGAACTCCGGGTTCTCGGCGCTGGTCGGGGTCGCGTCGGCGCTGGCGGGCGCGGGCAACGCGATCGACGCCCGGCAGATCGCTTCGGTCACCCCGCAGCTGACGCAGTTCTTCGGCGCCCAAACGCTTTCGGCGGGGTCCTCGGGCTGGTTGTCGGACGCGTACGTCCGGCGTGCGACCGGGCCGGACCCGGTCGACGGGCTGATCAACTACGAGTCCGTGCTGCTCTCGGCGAACGCGTCCGGGAAGCTGCCGCAGCCGCTCACCCTGGTCTACCCGAGCGACGGAGTCGTCACCGCCGACTACCCGCTCACCTTGCTGGCCGACGCCGGTTCGGACGCGCGCTCGGCCCACCAGCGGCTCGCGGACCACCTGCGGACGCCGGAAGCGCAGAAGCGGATCATGGAGACCACCCAGCGGCGCCCGGTCGTGCCCGGGGTCGCGCTGGGGACGCAGTTCGCGCAGCGGGACCTCGTCGAGCTGCCGTTCCCGGCGACGCAGCAGGCGGTGGACGGGTTGCTGTCGGCCTACTTCGACAAGCTCCGGCGTCCCTCGCGGACGCTGTACGTGCTCGACACGTCCGGGTCGATGGCGGGCGAGCGGATCGACTCGCTGCGGTCCGCGCTGGTGGGGCTGACCGGCGCGGACACCTCCTTGACCGGGCGGTTCCGGCGGTTCCGGAGCCGGGAGGAGGTGACGATGCTGCCGTTCAGCACCGGGCCGGGTGCACCGCGGACGTTCACCGTGCCGGAGGCGAACCCTGAGGCCGAGCTGGTGCAGATCAAGACGTTCGCCGAAGGACTGGCCGCCCGGGGCGGAACGGCGATCTACGACAGCCTTTCCCGGGCTTACCAGGTGCTCGAGCCGCTGGCGGCCGCGGATCCGGACCGGTTCACCTCCATCGTGCTGATGACCGACGGCGAGAACGCGAACGGCTCGTCGTTGCCGGACTTCCTGGCGTCGCTGGGGTCGCTGCCGCCCGCGGTGAACCGGGTCCCGGTGTTCACGGTCCTGTTCGGCGAGGGCAGCAGCGACGAGCTGACCCAGGTCGCGACGCGGACCGGCGGCAAGGTGTTCGACGCGCGCGACGTCCAGCTGTCCCGGGTGTTCCAGGAGATTCGCGGGTACCAATGATGCTGCGTTATCTGGGGTCGACCAAGAACCTCGCCGGCTGCGTCGGCGGCCTGCTCGGCGTCGGGCTGTACCTGACCGGGGTGGCCGGGTGGTTCTGGCCGTTCGTCGTGGTGGCGCTCTACGCCGCGGGAGCGCTGCTGGCGCCGGGGGAGAAGGTGCGGCTGGTGCCCGATGCGTCCGCCGGGCTACGGGAGTCGCTGGACGGGCTCGAGGCCACGGTTTCCGCGCAGGCGTCCCGGATGCCGGCGTCCTCTGTGGACACTGTGCACCGGATCGCCGAGGTGCTGCGAGACCTGCTTTCCCGGCCTGAGCGGCTCTCGGGTGATCCGGAGCTGCAGCACGCCGTCGTCCGGCTCGCGGGTACGGATTTTCCGCTGTCGCTGGAAACCTACCTCAATCTGCCGCGGTGGTTCTCGGCGCGACGTGCGAGCGCGGACGCGGAATTGGTGACCCAGCTGGGTTTGCTGGAGGCGGAAGCGCACCGGGTGGCCGAGCGGTTCTACGCGACGGAGGTCGACCGGCAGGCTGATCACACGCGGTACCTGCGCGACCGGGACGCCTGAGTTCCACTCCTGTGAGTGATGACGTTCGAACGCGCGTTCGAGTAGCGTAATCGGTGTCGCACTCGTCGGAGAGGGGAAATCATGAACGCGCACCGAGGTTCGGCAGAGTCAGTGTCATCGCGGCGGTGGTCAGCCAGCTCAGCAGGTCCGTCAGGGGAATGCGGGAAAGGCGCTCCGGCCATTCCTCCGCCACTGTGTGCAGCACGAGTTCGTCGTGCCGCGGCTCCACCTTCGTCAGTTTCAAGCCGGGCGGAAGTTCGGGTAAAGGAAGCACGATGGGCTGGAAGCGGCGTGGTGGCTTCAGCTGTCGCTGTCCGATGTGGAGGGTCTGCGGCACGAGCAGCACGCCGTCGTCCGCCACCTGCGGGCGCAGCGTCAGGTGTCCCCAGTGCGGCCGCTTGGCCCAGTGGATCCGGAGCAGGCCACCGTCGGCCGGAGTCGCGACAATCCCCGGGCGGGCTTTCGCCACCCGGTCCCGCAGCACGTCGGCGGAGACGGCGATCGCCAGCTGCACCCGCGCGGGTTTGGCGGCCGGCGTGGGCAGCGAGCGGAGGCGGACGTCTTCGGCGAGCACGGTGACGCGGCGGAGCGGAATGCTTCCGGCCGCGCCACCGTCGCCGGCTTGGGCGTTTTCGGCGTCCGGTTCCGGCCAGTCGACGTCCTCGGCGACGATCCGGACGTCGCCGAGGCGTCCGGTGGCCAGCCGGAGGCTGTCGGCCGGGTAATCGAGTTCGGCGAGGGTGAGGCCGACTTCGCGGCCGCCCACCTTCGCGGTCAGCCGGCGGCCGACGAGCTGTTCGGTGACGGTGCGCGCCAAGGCGGCGGGCGTGACCGGGACGTTCGGGAGCAGTGAACGCCCGGCCGCGGCCAGCCCGGCCAGCTCGGGCCACGGCGACCAGCCGTCGAACCACCTGCCGTCGCTCATCCGTCCAGTGTCGCCCACGGACACGGACGGCGGCGACGGCGGGTGGTTCCCGGGTGGCCCAGCGGATCGCCTCCGGTCACCGGCCCGCGAAGCGGGCGATGATGCCGGTGATGACGAGCCAGAACACCGCGGCGAGGCCGAAGTCCAGGATCACGGCCAGGCTGGGGTTGTCGACCGGGAACAAGCCGGGCCAGAACAACGCGAGAGGAACCGCCAGTGACTTGATGAACTGGAAGAAGGCATTGCCGGCGTTCGCACCGGCGAGCACCATGATCATGTAGAGAACTTCGATCCCCGCGAAGATCGCGCCGATCGCCGTGATGACCCGCACGGCCGTGTTGCGTCTGGTGGTGGTTCGCCAAGGAGACATGTCGCGAAAATTCCCGGATTGGGTGACCGATCAAACGCTCCAAGGCCCAGATTGCGCCGTTTGGCCGCTTCTGTTGCTCTCCGTCAACGCTTCGGCGCAGCTGGTGAGCGAATCAAGCCCGGTGTCGGCCCTCTTGTCCTTTTCGTAGTCCGGCTCAGGGAGCTCACGGGCTTGCTCACCGGTATTCATCCGCTTCGGAGTGGGCTACCGGGCCGGGGATCAGTCACCTGACAGTGCTGGAGGTCTTCTCGCGCTACGGCGGCAGCATCGGAGTCAAGACCGCGGCCCATCCGCGGCAGCCTGGACACCACACGCGCACGCCGTCCGTCGGGCCAGCCGTGTCGTCGGGACCTACCCGCGCTGCCCCGCCGCCTCGCCGGACGGTCCCACCAGCCGGCCTACAACCACAGGAAGAGGACCGAGAGCGAGAAACGTAGCCACTTCCGCCTGCCTTGCCCGCCACCACCGCAACCCACGCCACGCCCCGCAACAACACCCCACACCCGCCGCGGCCTGGACACCACACAAGGGGAACCTCCAGGCGCGCAGGCTGTCAGCCTGGGCCCTACCCGCGCCGCCCCGCAGCCTCGCCGAGCAGCCGGGCCACTGCCCAGTCCTGCACAGCGAGCCCGACGGACTTGAACACCGTCCGCCCGCCGACCGCCGGCGGCGTACGCAGGGCCGGGCCCAGTTCGACCAGGTCATCGCGCGCGAGGAGTCCGGTGTCAACAGCGTGGATCACCTCGCCCGCCTCCTCGAGAGCGGCGTCGATCTGATCCACCACTACGCACCCAGCGGTGGCAAGCAACCCGGCGGGAAGCTCCCGCATGGACGGGAGGTACGACCCGATCGCGTTGACGTGGACGCGGTCCGGCAAGTCATCGACAGCAAAGAGAGGAGTACGGGACGAAGTAGCGCAACAGACGATCTCCGCGTCGGACACCGCGTCCGCGGCACTCGAAGCCACCCGCATCGCCACCTCCGGGAACTCGGCGCGCAACCGGTCCACCAACACCTGCGCACGCAACCGGTCACGGCCGAGCACCGCCACGCGACGCACCGGCCGCACCGCCGCCACGGCACGCACCTGGTCGGCGGCCTGGGCGCCGGTGCCGAGGAGCGCCAGCCGGCTCGCCGAGGGCGGGGCGAGCAGGTCCGTGGCGACGCCGGAGACCGCGCCGGTGCGCAAGGTGGTGACCTCGACGGCGTCGGCGACCACCTGGCCGTCGGCGGTGTTCCACACCAGCGTGCCCAGGATCATCGGCGTCCGGCCGGGGGCCAGGTTGAGCGTCTTCACGACCGTCGTCGACGTCGGGGTGTGGCAGGCGGTCATCACGAGCGTCGTGGCTCCGGCGAAGGACAGCCGTTGCGGCACCACGAAACGGCCGGCAGCGAGGTCGAGGAACGCCTCGCGGACCGCTTCGACGGCGGCCGGCATCGGCACGGCCCTCCGGACGTCGTCGGCGTCGAGCATGCGTGGCCCCTTCGGCATCGGGTCTGCCGCTAGCCTGGCGGCATGTCCGAGGCCACGCAAGATCCCGTCGAGGAGCAGCGGTTCTTCCGCGACGACTGGTACGGGGAGGAGATCGCCGGGCGGCACTACGTGCGGTGTGAGTTCCACGAGGCCGACTTCTCCGAGGCGGTCACGCGGAACTCGGTGTTCACCGACTGCGTGTTCGGCAACGTGCGCTTCAACGCGTCGCGGCACACGGACTCGGCGTTCACCGGCTGCGCCTTCAAGCGGTGCAACTTCTTCGACGCCGAATTCACCGGGTGCAAGCTCGTCGGCGCCACGTTCACCGAGTGCGAGCTGCGGCCGTTGCGGGTCACCGGCGGGGACTGGTCGTTCGCCGGCCTGGCGGGCGCCGACCTGCGGACGGTCACCTTCCAGGGGGTCCGGATGCGGGAAGCCGACCTCACCGGGGCGGACTGCGCCGGCGCGGTGTTCGCTGACGTCGACCTGTCCGGGGCGATGCTGCACGCCGTCAAGCTGCCGAAAGCCGAGCTGCGGGGCAGTGACCTCTCGGCGCTCGACCCGCTGAACGCCGAGCTGGCCGGGGCGATCGTGTCACCCGAACAGGCTGCGGTACTCGTCACGTCGCTGGGCCTGCGGGTCCGGGCGTAGGCTCGGCGCGATCGGGAAGGGAGAGCCGCATGGGTGTCGTGACACCGGGGTTCCAGGGCCGTGCGCGCAGCGGCAACCCGCGGCTGCCGCCCGGGCAGTACCTGGCCGAGGACTTCCCCGTGCTGTCGGCGGGACCGACCCCGCGCGTGCCCACCGAAACGTGGGAGTTCACCGTCACCACCGAGACGGGGGAGAAGCACACCTGGAACTGGGCCGAGCTGATGGCCCTGCCCAGCGAGAAGCCCACAGTGGACATCCACTGCGTCACCCAGTGGTCCAAATTGGACACCCGCTGGCGCGGCGTCGCGATCGACACACTGGTCGGCGGGCTCGACACCGAAGCCGACTACGTGATGGTGCACGCCTACGGCGGGTACACGACGAACCTGCCGCTGGCCGACCTGCTCGACGGCCAGGCCTGGATCGCCTACGAGTACGGCGGCAAGCCGCTGACCCCCGAGCACGGCGGCCCGGCGCGGCTGCTCGTGCCGCACCTGTACCTCTGGAAGTCCGCGAAGTGGGTGCGCGGGCTGGAGCTGAAGACCCGGGACGAGCCGGGCTTCTGGGAGAACGTCGGCTACCACGACTACGGGGATCCATGGCGCGAACAGCGGTATCAGGGCGACTAGCCTGGCGGGTCGCCCGCCTGGCCGGAATCCGCGACGAGACACCGACGGCGCGCACGCTCGTCTTCGACCTGCCCGGCTGGCCGGGCCACCTGGCGGGCCAGCACGTCGACGTCCGGCTCACGGCCGCGGACGGCTATCGCGCGCAGCGCAGCTACTCCCTGGCCGCGCCGGCGGACGGCGACCGCGTGGAGCTGACGGTGCAGCGCGTCGCCGACGGCGAGGTGTCCGAGCACCTCACCGGCCCGTACGCGATCGGCGACCCGATCGAGATCCGCGGCCCGGTCGGCGGCTGGTTCGCCTGGCGTCCGACGGACCCCGCCCCGGTGCTGCTGATCGCCGGCGGCTCGGGCATCGTCCCGCTGATGGCGATGGTCCGGGCCCGCCGCGCGGCGGGTGTCCGCACGCCGTTCAAGCTGATCTACTCGCTGCGCACCCCGGCCGAGCTGTACTACGCGGACGAGCTGCGCACGCCGGTGGCGGGCGTGGACGTGACGTACGTGTTCACCCGCGAGCTGCCCGAAGGCCGCTCCGGCATCCCCCGCCGCATCGACGTGGCGACGATCAACACGGCGGGCTGGCCGGCCGAGTTCGGCGCGTCGTGCTTCGTCTGCGGCCCGACCGGTTTCGTGGAAACGGTGGCGGACATCCTGGTCGCCCTCGGCCACGACCCGCACCGCATCCGCACCGAACGCTTCGGCCCCAGCCGCGATTGACCCACCGAGCCTGACCTACCGCGCCTGACCCCGGTGCCGCCGATTCGCCCAACAGGCATCCGATGATTAGGTGATCGTGTGCCCCGTTGAGCGGGAAATTGTCGACATCCCGCTCAAGAGATCCTATGTTTCCTCCATGCTGACCAAGTGGGGCTCGACGCGGCGCCGCACCGTGGTGACCGTCCTCCTGAGTGCGGGCGCACTGCTCGCCACGACCGGTCCGGTGGCCGCGGCCGGTCCCGATGCCGCCGGCCGGGACGTCTACGTCTCGCCCGGCGGGTCCGATCAGGCCTCCGGGACCGCCGGCCACCCCGTCCGGACCCTCGACCGGGCCCGCGACCTCGTGCGGCAACGCGCCCCGCACCTCACGCGGGACCTCACCGTCCACCTCGCGCCCGGCGTCTTCCGGCTGGCCGCACCCCTGCGGCTCGACGCGCGGGACTCCGGCGGCAACGGGCACCGCGTCATCTGGCAGGGCAGTGGCGACACCGAGCTGAACGGCGGCGTGCGAGTCGCCGGCTGGCGGCCCGTGCCGGGCCGTCCGGGCCTGTTCTCCGCGCCCGCGCCCGCCGGGCTGGACAACACCCGCCAGCTCTACGTCGACGGCGTCCGCGAGCAACGCGCCCGCGGCCCCCTGCCGGTGACCGTCAAGGCCACCGCCACCGGCTACACCGCCAGCGCGGACACGCTTGCCCACTGGCGCAACCCGAAGGACGTCGAGTTCGTGTACACCTCGGGTGAGGCGCTCTGGAACGTCCAGCGCGACGGCCTCGGCCAGTGGACCGAACCGCGCTGCCCCCTCGCCGCCGCCGAGGGCACGACGATCACCATGGCCAACCCGTGCTGGGACAACTCGACGAAACGCGTGCTGTTCCCGGACATCCCCGGCCGCAGCGTCAACATGGTCGGCCCGGCCGACCTCACCAACGGGCGGCACCCCACCTACGCCGAAAACGCCTTCGAACTGCTCGACACCCCGGGCGAGTGGTACCTCGACCGGTCCACCCACGTCGTCTACTACCTGCCGAGGCCCGGCCAGGACCTGCGTCGCGCGGACGTCGAAATGCCGGTGCTGGAGAAGCTCCTCGACGCGAAAGGCACGGCGGCCGCGCCGATCCACGACATCGCCTTCCGCGGCTTGCGCTACTCCTACGCGACCTGGCTGACGCCTTCGTCGCCCGAAGGGTTCTCGGAAATACAGGCCGGGTACACGATCACGGGTGCCGACGGCTGGGCCGTGCAGGGTCTCTGCCAGTTCGTGCCCGGCGGCACCTGCCCGTACGCCTCGTGGACGCGGGAACCCGCCAACGTCTCCGTCGCGCACGGCCGGCGCGTCGAATTCGCCGACAGCGTGTTCGCCCACCTCGGCGGGGCCGGGCTGGACCTCATCGAGGGCACCAAGGAAGCCCAGGTGCGCGGCGACGTCTTCACCGACATCTCCGGCAACGGCGTGCAGGTCGGCGGCGTCGACAAACCCGTCACCGACACCGACGCCGACGTCGTGCGGGACGTCCAGGTCACCGACAACCACCTGTACGGCCTGCCGCGCGAATTCCACGGCGGCGTGCCGATCGTCAACGGCTACACCGTCCGGAACACCATCTCCCACAACCAGATCGACCACGTCGGCTACTCGGCGATCTCCGTCGGCTGGGGCGGCTGGCCGGACAAGATCAAGCGGCCCGCGACGCCGAACCTGTCGCACGACAACGTCGTTGCGGACAACCTGATCTTCGACTACATGCAGATGCTCGACGACGGCGGTGGCGTCTACACCCAGGGCATCACCGGCACCTCCCTCGACGACGGCGAGAAGGTCACCGGCAACGTCATCCACGGCCAGTGGGGGCTCGGCAAGGCCGTCTACACCGACAACGGCAACACCTACGAGACCGTCCGCGGCAACGTCCTCTACGGCACGGCGTACTTCAACGTCGGCACGGTGCACGTCGACTACCGCGACGACCTCGGCAACAACGACCCGACGCTGATCGAGGGCAACTACTGGGAGCAGGGCGACCGCGACAAGGTCGACAAGGGCGCGATCACCCGCGGCAACCAGATCCTCGCCCGCCCGGCGGACGCCCCGCCCGCGATCGTCGCGAACGCGGGCCTGGAACCGGCCTACCGCCGGCTGCTTTTCCGTCCGGTCGGCGGGTGCGGGCCGGCCGAAGCACCATCACGGATCGGCACGTTCGCCGTCGCGGGCAAGCTCTACGCGACCTGGAACCCGACGTTCGCCTTCAACAACGCACCGATCACGGACTACGTGGTGACGGCCTCGGGCGGCGGCCGCACCCACTCGGCAACGGTGACGGCGGCCGACTTCGCGAAGCGCGCGTACGCCGAAGTGCCGGGACTGACGGACGGGACGCCGTACACGGTGACAGTCGCGGCGCGCAACGCATTCGGCACGAGCGAGCCGTCACTGCCATCAGCTCCGGTCACCCCCGGCCTGAACCCCATCGCGCTGCCGGACATCCCGACGAGCGCACGGGCATTGCCGAGCGCAACGGCGGCTTCGATCCGCTGGAACCCCCCGGCCGCGGCGGGCGACACCCCGGTCCTGGGTTACGTGATCACGGTGTCCGACGGCCGCACGATCCGGGTCCAGGGCCGCGACGCCCTGGTCACCCAGCCGACGATCAAGGGCATGACCAGGGTGGTCGACGGCCTGCACCCGGCCACGGCCTACACGTTCACGGTAGCGGCGGTCACGGCAACGGGAACGGGCCCGGCAGCCACATTCACCACCACAACGGCGGCTGCCTGAGCCGTCGGGCCTCGTTGTCCACAGTCCGGCCATGATGTGGACAACGAGGCCCGCTCACCGTCTTTCCCGGCTTTTCGTCGTACCCCCGCCGATAGACTGGACCAGGGACGCACCCCCGGAGAGGTCAGGGTTCCGGCAAAGTATTTGTGCTGGTCAGGTCGGTATTCCGAGCAGGGTGAGGGCTCGGGTGGCGTTGCGGGTGGTGTGGCGGAGTACTTGGGCGATGTTGGTGTGCCCGGCTTGGCGGTGTGCGCTGGTGGCGAGGTTGCGCAGGGGTGATCTCGAGTGCAGCGCCGATCGCGGTGAACGACTGGGCTCCCGCGACGACGGCCGCGGCGGCGAGCGTCGGAATCGATCCGTTCGAATGCCGCACCCCACGCCGATCTGGTGGATCAGGCACGGCGGCGAACTGTTTCCGCAGGTCAGTGGCCCAGAGTGGATCGGGACCGGAATCGAGGACCGGGGTCAGACGATCACGTACTGCGGGGATCAGGCACGAGTGGGAAGCGGGCACGGCTCTCTCCCACAATCATGGGACCTAGACAATCACATGATCAACGAGAGCCGTGCCCGTCCTGCAACCAGGCCAAAAGACTTTGCCGGGACCCTGCCGGAGAGGGTGGGGGCTGCGGAGAAGTCCGGCTGGCTCGCTACTTCACCCGCCACGGCGCGCACCGAACCGGTCGCGCAGTCGGTGACCGGACAGGGCCCGACCCACGGTCAGGCAAGCCGGCTTGCAGGGCAAACCCGTTGCCGGGCCGGGAGCGCCAAGCAGCGGCATCGGCGGCGAGTTCTCAACCTGCTCGGGAATGCCCGGAAATGAGCCCCGCACGACCCCCGCCCAGGCGGTCCGGGTGCTGACCGGCGCCGGGTGGGTGCGGTCGAACGGGCTGGACCCGGTGTGGTCCCTCTTTGAGGGCGCGCAGGTGGGTGGAGTCGACCAGCGCGGCGGACAGGTCCAGTAGCCCGGCGGCCCGCAGCTCGCCGAGCAGGCGTTCGTGCAGTTGCTGCCAGACGCCGCCCCGTGCTATTCGGTCGGGCGCCGCCAGCAGGCGGCCCCGGAGGCGCCGAAGACCCCTCAACCGCGGCTAAGTCGCGTCCGGGCGGGACAGCAGTTCCCGCAGCGTCGCCAGCAGCTCCCGCCGGTCCGCCGCCCCGAGCTTCCCCCGGATGCGGGCCATGTGGTGCTCCACCGTCTTGCCCGAAATGAACAGCTTGCTGCCCGCCTGCTTGTACGTCAGCCCCTCCACGACCAGCCGGGCCACCTCCAGCTCGCGCTCGCTCAGCGCCGCCAAGCCCGCCCCTGCCGCCGGTTCCGAGGAGGATCCCGGTTCTCGGCGGGCCGCCGTTCCCTGGAACTGGCGGGCCGCCTCCAGGAGCTGGACCATCGCCTTGCGGTCGGACGTCCTGATCGCCGCCTGGCCCGCCAAGCGGGCCGCGTCCCAGCGGAGGCCCAGGTCGTGCAGCTCGGCCGCCGCCGCGGTGATGGCGTCCGGGGCGAACGTTCCGCCCAGGACCGCCAGCCAGCCCTGGGCCGCCGTGGCCAGGGCGCGCGGGTGGCGGCCGCAGTGGGCGTGGGTGGTCAACGTCGCCAGGTGGGCCTTGACCGCGTCCGCGTCCTCCAGCGTGATCGCCGCGTGCAGCTCGTGCCAGACCAATGAAACCGTCCACAGTGGAGGCTCGCCGAGGCGGGCCAGCAGGCCGTGGGCGCGTTCGAACTGGCCGGAAAGCTTGGCGAACGCCCCGGTGCGGGCCGCGGCGATCGCCAGCTCGCCCAGCGGCAGCAACGTGAACAGGTCCGTCTGCTGCCGCATCGATGCCTGGTACGCCCGGTTCCACGACCGCTGCAGCCCGACCAGGTCGCTGGCGCGCCGGGCCAGGCCGAGCTCCAGCGTCGCGAAGAACAGCTCGTCCCGTGCCTCCAGGGGCCGGCCCGCGACGGCGTCACGGTGTTCCGCGGCCGTCGCCAGGTCGCCCGCCGTCATCGCGACCCAGCCCAGCAGCAACCGGTGCCGCACGGCCAGGAGGTCGCCGCCGGCCCCGCCGGCCAGCGCCCGGCTCAGCACCGACTCCGCCAGCGCCAGCTCGCCCGTGTGCAGGGCGACGAGCGCGGCCAGCGCGGCCGGGCTGTCCGGCAGCAGCATGCCGCCCAGGGCCGGCTCCAGCATCGTGGCCGCGCCGAGCAGGGTCGACAA
The DNA here is from genome assembly GCF_040681595.1 of Amycolatopsis sp. NPDC051716. NCBI lineage: Bacteria > Bacillati > Actinomycetota > Actinomycetes > Pseudonocardiales > Pseudonocardiaceae > Amycolatopsis > Amycolatopsis sp. NPDC051716. The sequence goes on from NZ_JBFAZA010000033.1 coordinate 91,091, forward strand.
CGTCTCCGTCGCGCAGCCGGACACCGAATCCACGATGCCGCGGGCCATCCGGGTGGCCGCGCCGGCGAACAGCGTCGGCGCGACGCCCGGGGCGGGGGAGTCGAGCAGGCGCCGGGCCCCTTCGATGTCCCCGGTCCCGACCAGGGCCGTCGCCGAGAACGCGTCCGCGCGGCCCGCCCAGTGGTACAGCTCGGCGCTGCGGGCCAGTTCGCCGCGGTGGGCCAGCACGGTCGCCGCGATCTCCGCGCCCGCCGCGCGGGTTTCCGCGTCGGCGGCGCCGAGCATCCCGTCGCCCAGGCGCAGCGCGGTGTCGAGGTCGCCGGACAACGCGGCCGCGCGCGCCCAGCCCGCCGTGACGGCGGGAGAGCGGTCGCCCGCTTCGGCGGCGGCTTCGAACAACTGCGTCGCCAGCCGGGCGTCGGAGGGCAGCGCTTCGCCCGCCGCCGCGGCGAACGCGGCCGCCGCGGACGCACCGGAACTGCCCGTGCCGAGCAGGGACAAGGCCAGGTCCAGCACCGGGAGGCCGTTCGCCAGCTGCAGTTCGACCAGCCGCTGCACCGTTGTCAGCCGGCGCGCGGGCGGCCCGAAATCGCGGACGGCGGCCGCGGCCAGCGGCAGCAGCGTGTCGTCGGGGGCGAGCAGGCCGGTCGCGCGGGCGCCCTCGACGATGGCGGGCAGCTGATCGGGACGGCGGTCGAGCAGGGCGCACAGCAGGTCGAGGTTGCGCCCGGCGCCGGCTTCGGCCGCGATCAGGTAGCGGAGCACGTCGTCGTCGAGCTCGTCGAGCTCGGGCCGGAATTCCTCCAGCCGCCCGAGCAGCGCGCGTTCCGCCAGCCGCGGCACCCCGCCGCTGCGGGCGTGCAGCTCGGCCGCGGCCGCCGGGTCGGCGGGCGAACCCGTCACCGTGGACATCAGCCGCGCCACGTCTTCGACGCCGAGCGGGCCGAGCTGCAGCAGCGTCCAGCCGGACGCCACCGCGGCCGGCCGGTGCGCGACGACGATCGGGCCGTCCGCGCCGGCGAGCAGGTCCTCGAGCTGGTCGTGGCCGAGCCGGTCGGCGTCGTCGACCAGCACGGCGTCGACGCCGGCCGCCCGGTAGCGGCGGTCGAGCGCGGCGAGCAGCACGCTCTTGCCGTAGCCGCCGGGGGCGACGACGGCGAGCCGCAGCGGGGCGGCCGGCTCGGCGGTGACGCGGTCGAGCAGCTGCCGCGCCGCGGGGTGCACGGGAACCGTGTGCGGCGGGGGGACCTGCGTGAGCAGATTGTTCAACAGTGACCTTCACCGGAGGGGACGCAATGGGTGGGGGCGGGGGTACCGGCGGGGCCGGCGGTGGCTTCGCGGGCGGTGACGGTGATCACGACGCCCGAAACGGCCGCGGCGAGCAGCAGGACCGCGGCGGCGAGCGGGCGCCGCCGGCGGAACAGGTTCATCGGGCCGGTGCGCTCGGGCAGTTCGAACGGCGTGATCTCGATCGGCGGCCGGGGCGGCCGCTCGCCGAGCTCACCGAGCGTGTCCACCTTGGGGAGCAAAGTGGTCTCGACGGCGGGGGGTTCCTGCGGGGTCCCCCGGTGGTCGGCGCGCAGCGTCGCGAGGGCGGCCGCGCCGAGCGCGGTGGTCGCCGGCGGAACCGGTCCCGCGAACACCGGGCACGGCGGCCGGGCCGGCAGCGCGTGCGGCGGGACGTCCCCGCAGAACACCACGCCGGCGAGCCCCTTGGGGGACGTGGAGGCCGCTCCGGCGAGCGCGAACAGCGTGCTCAGCGCGGCCGCCGGGGCCACGCCTTCCGCACCCTGGCCGAGCTGCCAGCCACTCGCGCCGCTCGCCGTCGCCAGCGTCACGTTCACGCCGTCGGTGCCGTATTCGCAGACCCCGGCCACCTGGGCGCCGGGGCCGGGGAGGGGCAGGTGCGCGCCGAGCGCGGCGATCGAGCCGGGGACCAGCGTCACCGCGGTGAACCCGGCGTCGGCCAAGGCCCGGCGCAGCACGTCACGGCGGTAGCCGCCCCAGTCGCCGGGGTGGGTCAGCACCAAGTGCTGCGGGGGGCCGCCGTACAGGTTCGAGGCGTGCTCGGCGATCCCTTCGACGAGCACGGTGGTGAGCGTCTCGGGCGGGAACGGTTCGCCTTCGACGAGCATCGGCACGTCGTCGCCGATCCGCCGGTGGAAGCCGGTGAGCAGCCGGGACGGGACTTGCGCGCCCGCCTCGGCGGCGGCGTCGCCGGTGAGCAGGTAGCCCTCGTCGTCGAGGAACAGCGCGGACGCCGCGGCGGGGGACCTCGTGCCCAGCCAGAGGGGTTCGGGCTCACCCCACCCGGGGCCCTGCCGGTGGCAGGTCGCGGCGTGGGTCCGGCCCTGGGCCACATCGATGCCGAGGACGTAGGGCAACGGCGCTTTCCTCCTCACCTCGCGGCGGCCGATCGGGGGCAGGCAATCCCCCTAGGGTCCGGGGCATCCTCACCCAAACGGGTTAGTCAGGCAAGGGTCTGGAGGGATTTAACCCAACTGAGCGCGTCTCGGATGACCCCCTAACTCCCTAACGATGACATATCGATCCCCTATCGGCTGACCGAGTCGCGACTCGGAGTGATCCCCGATGTGCGCGGGGGGACGGTCTCCCTACCTTGATGACGGTGCACCGGTCCCTGCGGCCCGTGCTGTCCCCCGAACCACCGGATCTGGAGAAACCCATGGACTCCGTGCAGACCCTGCACGATTTCGCCCTGAACCTGCTCAACGACCCGACCGCGCTGGCGGCCTTCGGGACGGACCCGCAGGGCGTCCTCGCCGCCGCCGGTCTCGGCGACGTGAGCGCCGCCGACGTGCACGAGGTCATCCCGCTGGTGCTCGACTACGTGCCGGTCGACAGCCTCCCGGCCGTGGGCGGCCTCCCCGTCGTCGGCGACCTGTCCCCGGTCGGCACCGACGCCACCGGCGTCCAGGGCGCGATCGACCAGCTCACCGCCCTCACCGCGGGCCTCGGCCTGCCGGCCACCTCGGGCCTGCCGGGTGTCGGCGACCTGGGCGTCGGCGAGCTCCCCGTCGTGGGCGAGCTGCCCGCCGTCGGCACCGTCGGCTCGCTGCCGGGCGTGAACGTCGTCACCAACGCCGCCAACGTGACCGCGCTGGCCGGCAACGCCACCGGCGCCATCCTCGGTGGCGACCTGGCCCACGGCCTGGACTCGCAGGCGCTGGCCAACCTGACCGCCCTCCCGGCGCACCTGACCGACGCCAACACCGTCGCGCCGCTGGCCACGCTGGCCGAGCAGCCGGTCGTCGGTGGCGTGGGCACCGTCCACACGATCGGCAGCGAGGTGCTCGGCACCGCGTCGACCCCGGTCAACGAGGCCGTCTCGCACGTCGGCGACGTCAGCGGTGACCTGACCCACACCGTCAACTCGGTCGTGGGCAACGTCGGCGACTTCTCCGGCATCCTCAAGGGCGCCGGCGACCTCGACGTCAAGCACGTCACGAGCAATGTCACCGGTGCCGTCCACGGCCTCGGCGACGTCACCAACACGGTGACCTCGGCCACCGGCATCAACGTCGACCACAACGTCGTCGGCCAGGTCGGCGAGCTCGCCAGCGGCAACGGCACGGCCGTCCACGACGTGGTGTCCGACGTCGCCGACGTCAGCCACAACGCCCTGGGGAACCTGCACCTGGGCGACATCGCCTCCGGCAACGACATCCACCTCGGGCACTGATCCCCGAACCGGTCACCGGTGCCCGTCCCGCGGTCTGGGTGCAGCCGCGGGACGGGCACCCGGTGTGCGTACGGGGAGTGAACCGGGGACACTCGACCATCGTGACCGCACCGGCTTGGCTCGAAGTGCTCAACGAGACGCTGGACGCGTGCCGCACGCACGGCCGCGCCGATCTCGCCGAGCGCCTGCGCAGACGCCGGGACGCCCCCACCGGGCAGACCCGGCTCGGCGTGCTCGGCTTTCCCAAACAGGGCAAGGGTTACCTGCTCAACGCCGTGCTGAACGCGCCGGTGTGCGCGGTCGGTGACGCCGCGACCCCCGCCGTCCCCACGGAAATCGCCTACGCCCCCGAACCCGCCGCGACCCTGGTCGGCCGGTCCCGCGAACGGATCCCCGTCGCGGTCGAACGGCTCACCGGCGAACTCGGCGCCCGGCCCGCCGGCACGCTCAGCCGGGTCGAGGTCGGCGTGCCGCGCGAACTCCTCTCGGCCGGTCTCGTCCTGGTCGACACCCCGCCGGTCGGCGACCCGCGGTCACCGCGCACGGCCGCGGCCCTGGACTTCCTCGCCGAAGCCGACGCGGTGATCCTCGTCTCCGACGCGACCGCCCCGCTGAGCGCCGCCGAACTCGCGCTCGCGCGGCACGTGCGCACCTGGTGCCCGCACGTCGTGCTGGCGCTCACGAAAATCGACGCCTGTCCGGGGTGGCGGGCGGTCGCCGAACGCGACCGCGCCATGCTCGGCGAGGCCGGGGTCGACGCGCTCGTCCTGCCCGTTTCGGCCGTCGTGCGCCAAGCCGCCGCGAAGGCCGGCGACGCGGAACTCAACGCCCGCTCGGGTTTCCCGGAGCTGCTGGCCTGGATCGCCGAGCAGGCCGCCCGCCCGCACGAGCAGTCCCGCGCGCTGCTGGCCGCCGTCGGTGTCCGCGCCGCCGCCGCCGAACTGGTGGAGTCGCTGCGCGACCGCGTCGACGCGGTCGCACAGGACGCCGGGCTCGGTCAGGCCGCGCTGCTGCAGCGGGCCCAGCGCCGCGCCGACGACCTGCGCCGGCAGAACACCCGGTGGCAGAACCTGCTCTCCGACGAGATCACCGACCTGCTCTCCGACGCCGAGTACGACCTGCGCGAGCGGACCCGCAAGATCGTCAACACCATCGACCGGACCTTCGACGAAGGAGACCCGGCGAAGGTGTGGGACGAATTCGCGCCCTGGCTGGACAACGCGCTGGCCGAAGCCGTCGACGTCAACTACACGTGGCTGGCCGAGCGGGCGGAGTGGATCGCCCAGGCGGTCGCGGCGTGTTTCGGCGCCCAGTACGACCGCGCGCTGCCGGACCTGCGGCTCGACGGCTCCGGCCTGGAGTACCTCGACGACGTCGGGCGGCCGAAGATCGAAAAGTTCAAGATCGGCCAGCAGGCCTTCACCGGGCTGCGCGGGTCGTACGGTGGCGTGCTGATGTTCGGCCTCGTCACCAGCCTCGCCGGGCTGCCCCTGATCAACCCGATCTCGATCGGGGCCGGCGCGGCGTTCGCCGCCAAGACGATCAAGGACGAAGGCGGGATGCGGCTGCAGCGGCGGCAAGCCGTGGCCAAGCAGGCGGCGCAGCGGCACGTCGACGACGTCTTCCTGCGGTTCAGCAAGGAATGCCGGGACGCCATCCGCGTCGTCCAGCGGCGGCTGCGCGACCACTTCACCGGCCTGGCCGAGGAACTCGCCGACGAGCTGACGCACGAGCGGGAGACGATCCTGGCCGGCACCGCCGAGCGCGAGCGGCGGACCGGGCACATCCGCCGGGAAATCGACCGGCTCGCCGCGCTGCACCAGCGTGCGGGCGAGCTCGGCACGATCGCCGGACGGCAGCAGCGGCGGGAGCTCTCGGCGTGACCCAGGACGTCCGCGACCTGCTGCACGCCGCGGCCGGGCTCTACCGGGACGACCCGCGGGCTTCGGGGCTGCTGCACGACTGCCTCAACCGGCTGGAGCAGCCGCTGCGCGTCGCGTTCACCGGGGCGCCGTCGTCGGGGAAGACGACGCTCGCCGCCGCGCTGGGCGAGTGGCCGACGCGCGCGCTGCGCGACCTCGTGCTGCTGGACGACCCCGGCCCGGCCGACGACGTCCCGGACGCGACGGTCCGGCTGGTCCGCCACCTCGAACCGGACGAGCTCGCGGCGGCGCACCCGCCGGGCGGCTCGGCGTTCGCCCGGCAGAGCGCGGTGAACTCGGTGCTGGTGCTGTCGCGGGCCGACGAGGTCGGCGCGGGCCGGATCGACGCGCTGCTCACCGCGAAGCAGCTGGCGCGCCGCGCGTGGCGGGAAGACCCGCTGTGCACGGGGTTCCTGGGCGTGATCGCCGTCGCCGGGCAGCTCGCCTACGGCGGCCGGTCCTTGCGCGACGACGAGTTCGACCTGCTGGCGGCCTTCGCCGCGGTGCCGCGCGAAGAGCTGGAACGGCACGTGCTGTCGGTGGATTCGTTCACCGATCCGGCGTTCCCGGGCCCGATCCCGGTCGAGACGCGGCGATCCCTGGTGGTGCGGTTCGGGATGTTCGGCGTCCGGCTGGCGCTCACGCTGATCCGCACCGGCTGCGACGACCGCGTCAAGCTCTCGGCGGAACTGGTGCGCCGCAGTGGGCTGGGCGAGCTGCGGGACACCCTGGCCGGGTGTTTCGTGGCGCGGGCCGAGGCACTGCGGGCGCGGACGGCGATCATCCGGCTGGAGGCGCTGCTGGCGGCGCACCCGCGTCCGGGCGGGGATCGCCTGGTGTCCCGGGTGGAGCGTTTCGCGGCGGCGGCCCACGACTTCCGCGAGCTGCGCCTGATCGCCGACATCCGCGGCGGCCGGACGGCGCTGTCCGGTGCACCCGCGGAGGAAGCGGTCCGGTTGCTGGGCGCCCAGGGCACAGCCCCCGCGGACCGCCTCGGGCTGGAGCCGGACGCCGATCCGAACGAGATCTACGACGCCGGGCTGGACGCGCTGCGGCGCTGGCGGCACGAGGCCGAACGCCCGGACCGCCCGCACGCCGAGCGGACCGCGGCGCACGTGGTGGTGCGCTCCACCGAGGGGCTGCTCGCGCTGTTCGCCTAGAGGACGGCGGTCACCTCGACCTCGACCAGGTGCTCCGGGACGTCCAGGGCCGCGACGCCGATGAGCGTGGCGGGCGGCTTGGCCGTGGTCCCGATCTTGGCGCTGCCGCGGGCGATGCCGTCGAGCAGGGCGGGCATCTTCTCGGGCTTCCAATCGACGGCGTAGACCGTCAGTTTCGCCACGTCGTCGAACGATGCGCCGGCCGCGGCCAGCGCGGCGGCGACGTTGACGTAGGCCTGCTCGACCTGGTCGGCGAGGTCGGGCCCGGTCTCCCAGGCGACCTGCCCGGCGACGAAGACGAGCTTCGTCCCCTCGGCGACGGCGACCTGGTGGTAGACGTCGATCTCGGGCAGTTCGGGGGGATTCACCATGGTGACGGTCATCTTTTCCTCCGTGCTCTCTTGTGGTTACTCAGGAACCATAGGAGAGTGTGGGAGCGTGCGGAAGAAGGCACTTTTCGGTGACGGGGGAACCAGATGGTGACCAAGCAGGACACGGACCTTTCCCGCGCGGATTCCCTGGCGCGCGAGATCTTCTCGGACGTCGCCAACAAGTGGGCGTTCCTGATCATCGAGACCCTCGGCGAGCGCACGCTGCGGTTCAGCGAACTGCGCAACGAGGTCGCGGGCATCAGCCACAAGATGCTGACGCAGAACCTGCGCATGCTGGAGCGCAACGGGCTGATCGAGCGCGAGGTGTACCCGACCGTCCCGCCGCGTGTCGAATACACGCTCACCGAGCCCGGCCAGGGCCTGCGTGCGACGGTCGACAGCATGTGCGGCTGGACCCAGCGGTTCATCGAGGACATCGAATCCGCCCGGCGCAGCTTCGACGCCTGACGGCGTCACGAAAACACCGACCGGCGGGCCGGTTCGGGACCGGTTGTCCGGTGTTGACGCCCCGCCGGGCCGGGGCGCACCATAGACCGGTCTATGGTCCAGTGCCGGCCCGAAGGGGACTCCCATGCCCGAAGACGTCCGCCCGCGGGTCCGGTTGTTCGGCGAGCTCTTGGCGCACTGGGCGCGGGAACGTCCAGCGGACACCGCGCTGATCTTCGGGGACCGGTCGTGGACCTGGGCGGAGTTCGACGAGCGGGTCCGGCGGCTGTCCGGGGCTCTCGCCGCGGCCGGGATCGCGCACGGCGACCGGGTGGCGTTCGTCGACAAGAACCACCCCGCCTGCCTGGAGACGACCTTCGCCGCGGCCGGGCTCGGCGCGGCCAACGCCGTGGTGAACTGGCGGCTTTCCGGCGACGAACTGGCCTACGTGCTCAAAGACGCGGGTGCGAAGGTGGTCTTCGTCGGCGCCGAACTCGTGCCCGCACTCGCGGCGATCCGCGAGCGGCTGCCCGCGTTGGAACGCGTGATCGTCGTCGGCGGCGACGCCGACGAATACGAGTCTTTCCTGACCTCCGCCGCGCCGCACAGCGGGAGCGGTGTCGACACCGACGACGGCGTGCTGGTCTTGTACACCAGTGGCACCACCGGCTTCCCGAAGGGCGCGGTGCTGACCCACCGCAGCGTCCTCGCGCACGGCCTCGCCGCCGGGACCGCGTTCCCGATCGGCCCGGGCGACGTCAACCTGGTCGCGATGCCGCTGTTCCACGTCGGCGGCAGCTGTTACGCGGTTTCGGGATTCCTCTACGGCGAACCGTCCTACCTGACGCGCGAGCCGGACGCGGCGTCGCTGTTCGCGGCGCTGGGGGCCGGGATCACGCACGCCTTCCTGGTGCCCGCCGTCGTGGCCGGGATCGCGCAGGCCGGCGAGGCCGCGCTCCAGGCGTTCTCCCGGCTGAAGTACCTCTGCTACGGCGCTTCGCCGATGCCGCTCCCGCTGCTGCGCACGGTGCTCGCCGCCTGGCCGGACGTCAAGTTCGCCCAGGTCTACGGCATGACCGAGCTGTCCGGCGCGGTCACCGCGCTGACCCCCGAGGCGCACCGGGACGAGGCGCGTCCGGAACGGCTGGCCTCGGCGGGCACCGCACTGTCCGGAGTGGACATCCGGATCGTCGACCCGGTCACGGCGGAAGACGCCGAGGTCGGCGAGGTGTGGGTGCGCACCGAGCAGCGGATGGCGGGCTACCTCGGCAAGCCCGAGGCCACCGCGGAGACCATTGTGGACGGCTGGGTCCGCACCGGCGACGTCGGGCGTCTCGACGACGGCGGGTTCCTGTTCCTCGAGGACCGCGTCAAGGACATGATCATCACCGGCGGCGAGAACGTCTACTCGCCCGAAGTCGAGCGCGTCGTGGCGGAATTCCCCGGCGTCGCCGAGGTGGCCGTGATCGGCGTGCCGGACGAGAAGTGGGGCGAGCAGGTCAAGGCCGTCGTCGCCGGCGACCAGCTCGACGCCGAGAAGATCGTGGAGTTCTGCCGCGAGCGGCTGGCCCACTTCAAGTGCCCACGCAGCGTCGACGTCGTGGAGGCGTTGCCGCGCAACGCCACCGGCAAGATCCTCAAGCGTTCGCTGCGCGAGCCCTACTGGCGGGACCGGGACCGGAACGTCTGATGCCGCCGGTCACACGCCGCGGGTACTTCGAGGCCGCGCTGGAGGTACTGGCGGAGCACGGGTTCGCCGAGCTGAACGTCGGCGTGCTGTGCCGCGGCCTCGGCGTCACGAGCGGGTCGTTCTACCACCACTTCGGTGGCTGGCCGGGGTTTGTGGCGCAGCTGCTGGAGCACTGGGAGAACCGCCAGGTCCGCATCCTGCGCGAGGGCGGCTTCGGCACGGGCGGCCCGGCGGCCGACTTCGCCGCGCTGATGGACCTCACCCTCGGGCTGCCCCACGAGGCCGAGGCCGCGATCCGCGCGTGGGCGAAGAACGACGAAACCGTGCGCGCGGCGCAGAAGCGCGTCGACGACGCCCGGCTGCGCACGGTCGGCAAGGCGGTCGAAGGCATCGTCGGCGACCGGGCACTGGCTCGCACGCTGACGTCGCTCGGGATGGCGCTGCTGGTGGGGCACCAGCAGCTGGCGTCGGCGGGCGAGCACGGTGAGCTGACGGAGCTGCTCGCGGAGTACACGCGGCTGGTGCACTCCCGCGCGGGTTAGGCGTTGCCGAGCACCCGGGTCACGGTGATCTCGATGACCACCCGCTGCGGGTTCGGCTTGGGCTGCCGGTAGCGGGCGGCGTACCGGTTTTCCGCGTCCCGCACCGATTCCGGGTCGTCGCGCAGCACCGCTCGTCCCTCCAAAGTGGACCAGCGGGGGCCGTCGAGCTGGCAGACCGCGACCGGGATGCCGTCCGGGCCCGCGGCGCGCACCAGCCGGGCCTTGACCGACGGGGTGAAGGTGATCACGCGGGCGAGGCCGGCCTCGAAGTCGACGGTCACGCCGACCGCGACGACGTGCGGGGTGCCGTCCGGGCGGACCGTGGTCAGCGTGGCCAGGTGGCGCTCGGTCCAGAACGCGCGGAAGTCCGGCCCGCGGCCGTCGAGGTCGATCTTCATGACGTCCACGCTAGTCCGTCCGGGTGGGCGGAGCGCCGAGGGACCCACTCACGGTGATAGTAAGGAAAGTTTCCTAACCCTCTTGACCTGGTCTTGAAGCTTCTGTCAGGCTTCGATCACCTTCGCCGCAGCCAACGATGCCTTTACGGAGGAGCCATGAAGAGAGTCATCCGGGCGGCGGTGGTTTCGGCCGCGCTCACCGCGGGGCTGGTGAGCGTGCCGGCGGTCGCGTCCGCGGCCGGCACGCCGTACGTGCCGGGAACGCTGCGGCCGTCCGTCTCGCAGGCCACGCAGGATGCCGCGCTCCAGAAGTACTACGACTTCTGGAAGAAGAACTTCCTGACGACCAAGTGCGGCACCGGCACCTACGCCGTGCTGTCCAAGGACGCCGACCACTCCTTCGTCGCCGAAGGCGAGGGGTACGGCATGACGATCTCGGCGATGATGGCGGACAAGGACCCGCAGGCGCGCTCGATCGTCGACGGGATCCTGAAGTTCGTGAAGGCGCACCCGTCGGTCAACAACAAGGACCTGCACGCGGCCGAGCAGGATTCGAACTGCAAGAGCGTCAACGGCGGCGACTCCGCCACCGACGGCGACCTCGAAATCGCCTACGGCCTGCTGATCGCGGACAAGAAGTGGGGCAGCGGCGGCTCGGTGAACTACCAGGCCGAAGCCATCCGGATCATCAACGCGATCAAGAAGAGCGAGGTCAACGGCACCACGAAGTTCACCCTGCTCGGCGACTGGGGCAACGACGCGGAGTACAAGAACAGCTCGCGCTCGTCGGACTGGATGCCGGGCCACCTGCGCGCGTTCGCGACGGCGACCGGCGACAGCTTCTGGACTTCGGTCCGCGCCCGGTCGGAGACGGCGGTGAGCCAGCTGCAGTCGTCGTACGCGCCGAACACCGGGCTGCTGCCGGACTTCGTGGTGAACACGAACTCGACGCCGAAGCCGGCGCCGTCGAACTTCCTCGAGGGCCCGTACGACGGCAAGTACAGCTGGAACGCCTGCCGCGACCCGTGGCGCCTCGGCGCGGACGCGATCACGGCGTCCGGGAGCGCGGCGGTGGCGCAGGTCCGCAAGATGAACACGTGGATCAAGTCGGCCACGGGTGGTGACCCGGCGAAGATCCAGAGCGGCTATTCGCTGTCGGGTTCGAAGACGGAAAGCGGCCAGCACCCGTGCTTCACGGCGCCGTTCGCGGTGGCCGCGATGACGGACCCGGGCAGCCAGGCCTGGCTGGACAAGCTGTGGACGGCGGTCTCGTCGTGGTCCCCGGACTCGACGGACTACTACGGGACGGGCATCACGATCCAGGTCCTGCTGATCCTGAGCGGCAACTACGTGGCCGCCTGAGTGTGGGGATCGGCCCGCACCCGGAAGTCGGGTGCGGGCCGAGTCTCCGGCGGGTGAGCTTGGTGTCATGACCAGTCGCCCGCGCAGTGTCGAGGAGCTGACGCGCGCACTCGATGCGCGGCAGCGGTTCGAGAGGCCCTGCGCGGCTGATCGTCGCGGCGCTGAGTGGGGCCGGTCCGGTCGGAGCAGCCCCCGATTCCACGCTAACCCACGGCACCGACAGTCTTGTTTGCTGCTGAGCAGAGCGGCACCGTTTGTCCACAACTTTCAGGTTGGTGCGGAGGTCGCCCCAAGAGCGAGGGCGGCTTCGGGCAGGTAGCAGGTGCCCGGTATGCGGATTCGCCGGATTCGACCGGCACCGAGTGGCGCTTGAGCCGCGCGGAGTGGCTCAGAACTGTCGGTCCCTTGCGTTACCGTGGAAATCGGGGGCTGCTCAGTGCGGCCGACGACCCGCGCGGAGAAGCCGCGGGCGTGGCGGGGCCTGAACCTGCTCGGCTTCGCCCTCGCCGACGTGTGCGCGCTCAGCTCGGTTCGCGGACCGGCAGCCCGGCGGCCCGGTAGATCTCGTCGATCACGGTCATCGTCTCGACCGCGTCGGCCGCCGAGGTCTTCACCGGTGCGCCTTCCAGGGCTGCCGCCGCGAATGCCTCCAGCTGGTACGCGTACGTCGATTTCCGCGGGAACTTCTCCGTGCGGCGCGACCCGCCGGTGCGGACCGTCAGGCGGTGGTAAGCCTGCGGCATCAACGGGTTGAGCACCGACAGCGACCCCCGCGAACCCACGACCTTCGCGCTGATCTTCAGCACCGAGGACGACCAGATCGAACACTCCACCCGCCCGGTGTGCCCGGACGGGTACGCCAGCTCCGCCGTCATCGCCCGGTCCACCCGAGGTGACCGCAGCTTCGCCGAGGCCGAAACCACCGACGGCGTCTCGCCACCGAAGACGCGCGCCATGTGGACCGCGTAGCAGCCCGCGTCCATCGTGGCCCCGCCCGCCAAGCCGTAGTCGTAGCGGATGTCCGAGAACTTCGGCAGCGGGAAGCACAACGCCGTCTCGACGCGCTGAAGAGAGCCCAGCTCGCCCGACGCCACGATCTCCTCCACCCGCAGCGCCAGCGGGTGGTAGCGGTAGTGGAACGCCTCCATCACCACGCGGTCCGAAGCGGCTGCCGCCTGGGCGACCTCCCGGGCTTCCGCCGCGTTGGCCGTGAACGGCTTCTCGCACAGGACGTGCTTCCCGGCCGCCAAGGCGGCGAGTGTCCAGCGTCCGTGGAGGCCGTTCGGCAGCGGGTTGTAGACGGCGTCGATGTCCGGATCCGCCAGCAACTCGTCGTACCCGGCGAAGACCCGGGGGATGCCGTGCCTGGTCGCAAACGCTTGCGCGCGGTCGCGTGACCGGGCCGCCACCGCGGTGACCGACACCGGTGAAACCGAAGACGCGGGCTTGATCAGGGCCGCCGGGGCGATGCGAGCCGCCCCCAGGATGCCGATCCGCAGGCTCATGGGCGCGAAGTTAGCACCGAACCGGATTTCAACAGGTGGTTGACCTCTTCAACAACTAGTTGTAGCGTTCCGGCCAGCCGAACAGTGGAGGTCCGCTATGTCCCGTTCTCGTGCCGTGCAGGCGGGAGTGTTGCTCGCGAGTGTCGCCGTGTTGGTGGCGGCTTGTGGTGGCGGTCCGGACGGTGCGGGCGGGACGTCGCAGGCCGCCGGGGCGCCCGCGTCCGGCATCCCGGACACCGCCGCGATCGTCCAGGGCGTGCAGAAGGACGCCCAGCTCAACGCGGGTTTGCCGGACACCGTCAAGCAGGCCGGCCTGCACCTGGCCTCGAACCTGCAGTCCGCGCCCAACAACTTCTACGCCGCCGACGGCAAGACCCCGATCGGCTACGAGGTCGACCTCGCCAAGGCGATCGCCGCCAAGCTCGGCGTCGCCGTCACCCACCAGGACATGGCGTTCGGCTCGCTGATCACCAGCCTCCAGTCCGGCCGCATCGACCTCACCATGGCCGGCATGAACGACACCAAGGCCCGCCAGGCGCAGATCGACTTCGTCGACTACTTCACCTCGGGCATCACGATCATGATCCGCAAGGGCAACCCGGACGGCATCACCGGCCCGGACACCCTCTGCGGCAAGAACGTCGCCGTCGTGCAGGGCACCAGCCACCAGAAGTTCGCCGAAGCGCAGAGCACGAAGTGCACGCAGGCCGGCAAGCCCGCGGTCACCGTCACCGCGACCGACAGCGACAACCAGAACCAGAACCAGCTGCGCACCGGCCGCGTCGCCGCGATCCTCAACGACCTCCCGAGCGCGGTCTACATCTCCCGCACCGCGGGCGACGGCAAGTTCTTCGAGGTCGTCCCCGGTGAGCCCATCGAAGGCGGGCCGTACGGCATCGGCGTCAACAAGCAGAACACGCCGCTGCGGGACGCCGTGCAGAAGGCGCTGCAGGCCCTGATCACCGACGGCACCTACGGCAAGATCCTGCAGGCCTGGGGCGTCGAGCAGGGCGCGATCAAGGAGGCCGCGGTCAATGGCGGCTCCTGAACCGCTCCCGATCGTCCGGCTCCGCCACTGGGGCCGGTGGGTCGCCGCCGCGATCATCCTCGCGCTGCTCGTGCTGCTGGGCATCGCGCTGGGCAACGCGCAGATCGCGTGGAACCAGGTCCCGGACTTCGTCTTCTACAAGGTGATGGCGACCGGCCTGCTCAACACCGTCGTGCTGGCCGTGCTCTCCCAGGCCGTCGCGATCGTGCTCGGCATCGTCATCGCCCTGCTGCGCCGCAGCGCCAACCCGGTCGCCCGGTGGTTCGCCGCCGGGTACATCTGGATCTTCCGCGGCCTGCCCGTGCTGCTGCAGATCCTCCTTTGGTACAACCTGGCGCTGGTCTTCCCGGTCATCGACATCCCGTTCCTCGTCCACGAGCAGACGAACGTGCTGATCAGCGCGTTCACCGCCGCGTTCCTCGGCTTGGCGCTGAACGAGAGCGCGTACATGGCCGAGATCGTCCGGGCGGGCCTGAACAGCGTCGACAGCGGACAGACCGAGGCGGCCAAGTCGATCGGCATGACGCCGGCGGCGACGCTGCGCCGGGTCGTGCTGCCGCAGGCGATGCGCGTGATCATCCCGCCCACCGGCAACGACTTCATCAACATGCTCAAGGGCACGTCGATGGCGTCGGTGATCGGCGTGACCGAGCTGATCCACGCGGCCAACAACATCTCGTCCAACAACCTGCTGGTGATGGAGACGCTGCTGGCCGCGGCCGTCTGGTACATGGTCGTGGTGACCGTCGCCGGCGTCGGCCAGCACTACCTGGAACGCGCCTTCGGGCAGGCCGATCGCGGGCCGCTCGCCCGGGCCGGCAAGGCGTTGCGCGGCGTGCCGCTGGTGAGGAGTGCCCGTGTCTGAGCCACTGCTGCGCGCCGTCGGGGTCCGCAAGTCCCACGGCCACACCGAAGTCCTCGGCGGCATCGACCTCGAAGTCCACAAGGGACAGGTCGTCTGCCTGCTCGGCCCGTCCGGCGCCGGGAAGAGCACGTTCCTGCGCTGCATCAACCACCTCGAGACGATCGACGCCGGCCAGATCTGGGTCGACGGCGAGCCGATCGGCTTCCGGCAGCGCGGCGGCAAGCTGTACGAACTGCGTGAACGCGACGTCGCCCGGCAGCGCCGGGACATCGGCATGGTGTTCCAGCGGTTCAACCTCTTCGCGCACCGGACGGCACTGGAGAACGTCGTCGAGGGCCCGATCCGGGTGCTGGGCGTGAAACCGGACGAAGCCCGCAAGCAGGGGCTGGCGCTGCTCGACCGCGTCGGCCTCGCCCACCGCGCGGACGCGTACCCGGCGCAGCTGTCCGGCGGGCAGCAGCAACGCGTCGCGATCGCCCGGTCACTGGCGATGAAACCGAAGCTGATGCTGTTCGACGAGCCGACGTCGGCGCTGGACCCGGAGCTGGTCGGCGAGGTCCTCGAGGTGATGAGTACGTTGGCGGGGGAGGGGATGACGATGGTCGTCGTGACGCACGAGATGAGCTTCGCCGCGGAGGCCGCCGACGAGGTGGTGTTCCTGGCCGACGGCGCCGTCGTCGAGACCGGGCCGCCCTCGGAGGTGCTGAGCGCGCCGAAGCACGACCGCACCCGGCAGTTCCTGGCGAGGATCCTCGCGTGACGCGGATTTCGCCCCGGTACCTGCTCCAGTTCGACGAGCCCGCCGGCTACCTCGACTTCGCCCGCTTCGGGCCGCCGTCGCACGCGGTGCTCGACACGACGGCCGCCCTGCTCGACCAGGCCACCACGGCCGGGCCGTCCACAGTGGACGAGCTGATGCGGCAGGAGGTCCGGGCCAAGGCCGCCGCCGCGCGGCTGTCCGGCTCGGACACCGACCACACGGTCCTGCTGCCGAACACCAGCCTCGGGCTGTTCCAGGCCGCGTTCCACAGCACCGGCGAGGTGCTCGTGCCGGCCGCGGAGTTCCCGGCCAACACCTATCCGTGGGCGCGTGCCAAACAGGCCGGCCGGCTTCGTGTGCGGCGCCTGACCGGCGGTTACGTGACTCCCGAGCGCGTCGCCGAAGCGTTGACGCCGGAGATCACCACGGTCAGCGTCAGCGCGGTCGACTTCCGCACCGGTTTCCGCGCCGACCTCGCGGGCCTGCGCGACGTCGTCGGCGACCGCCTCCTGGTCGTCGACGGCATCCAGGGCTTCGGCGTGATCGAGGCGCCGTGGGAGGTCGCCGACGTCCTGGTCGTCGGCGGCCAGAAGTGGCTGCGCGCGGGCTGGGGGACCGGCTTCGCGGTGTTGTCCGACCGCGCGCTGGAGCGGATGGACCCGGTGCTGTCGGGCTGGACCGGAGCGCGCGACCCGGGCCTGTTCGACGACGAGATCCACCCGCCGGACGGCACCGCCCAGTCGTGGTCGATCTCCAACCTCAGCCCGATCACCTCCGGCGCGTTCGCCGAGGCCCTCGAGCTGGTCGAAGAGGCCGGCGTCGGCCCCATCGCGGCGCGGATCGCCGAGCGGCTGGGGGAGGTCGAAGAGGTGCTCGCCTCCTGCGGCGCCGAGGTCGTGTCGGCCGTGGACCGGCGCGCGGGCATCCTCGCGTTCACCCTGCCCGGCCACCCCGCCGAGCAGGTCGGGGCGGCGCTGGCCAACGCCGGGATCGCGGCGACCGTGCGTCCCGAGCACGTCCGGCTTTCGCCGCACGCGTCCACCCCGGCGGCCGCCGCGGACCTGCTGCGCTCGGCGTTGGAGACGTTGACCGCCCCCCGGCAGCCGCTGGTCGTCCCGGCCGCGGGCGCGACGACGCACGAGGTGCTCACCGCCCTGGTGCCGGCCATCCCGGGACTCGCGGCGATGCTCGGGCCGGGCAACGAGGTCCTGCTGCACGACCTGAGCCGGCTGCCGGATTCGATCATCGCCATCGCCGGCGACCTCACCGGCCGCAACATTGGCGGCCCGATGACCGACCTGCTGCTCGGCCTGGTCCGCCGCGGCACCACCCAGGACCTGACGAACTACCGCACGCACGGCCCGGACGGCCGGCCGATCCGCTCCTCGACGCTGTTCCTGCGCGACGCCGACGGGGTCGCGGTCGGCTGTCTGTGCGTCAACAGCGTCGAGGAGGCCGCGTCCCCCGGGGGCAACGGAGAGCCGGAGACTTTCCCACCGGACGTCGACAGCCTGCAACGGTTCCTGGTGGACCGGGCGGTGACCAAGGCGGGGATCCCGGTGGACCTCATGAAGAAGCGGCACAAGGCGGCCGTGGTGCGGGAGCTCGACGAAGCCGGTTATTTCCTCATCAAGGACGCGGTCGACCACCTGGCCGGTCGCCTCGACGTCACCCGGTACACGATCTACAACTACCTCAACGAGATCCGCGCCTGATCGGCCCCTTGCCACCTGCGCTTTCCGGGCGGACCATGGCCCGCATGACCGAATCGGACACGCGGGCCCTGGTCCGGCTCGAAGCGGACGGCGAGGCGGACGCCGAGGAGTTCGACCGCCTGGCCCGCCGGCTGCGTGCCGAGCTGGGCGAACTGGACGTCGACCTGCTGGCGGTCCCGGGCGAGCTCCCCCCGGGCGCGAAGGGCGCCGACCCGGTGACGATCGGCTCGCTGATGGTGGCGTTCAGCGCCGCCGGCGGCGTGTTCCCCGGGCTCGTCGAGACGCTGCGCGAGTGGCTGGGCCGCCAGGCGGGCCGCCACAAGATCAAGGTGACGATCGACGGCGACACGGTCGAACTGGAGCGAGCGACGACGGCGGAGCGCCAGCAGCTGATCGACGCCTTCGTCCAGCGGCACGGCTAGCCGCTATGTGTTGCTGATCACTCCAAATAGGACTCCACGGCACTCGCGGCGAAGGAAACCCCGCCATGGCCACGGATCTCCGCCTTCAGCTCCGCCAGCCGCGAAGCCACCGAAGCCGACGAAGACACCTCCTCGACCGCTTCCCGAAGCGAAGAAGCCGTCACCGAATCGGCCGGCAGATGCCGCCCCACTCCGAGGGCCTCCAGCTGGGCGGCGTTGCCGAACTGGTCCGCCGCCTGCGGAATCGCCACCGTCGGGACGCCGAACCACAGCGCTTCCGTTGCCCCGCCCATCCCGGCGTGCGTGATGAACGCCGACGCCGCTTCCAGCACCGCCAGTTGCGGGACGCTCTCGTGCACCTCCACCGAGTCGGGCAACGGCCCGAGTGCCGCCGGCGAGACGTGCTTCCCCAGCGAGATCACGACGTGCCAATCCGAAGCGAACGCCGAAACGCACGCCTGGTACACCGGAAGCTGGTCGTTGAACGCCGTCCCGAACGACACCAGCAGGACCCGCTGGCCCGACGCCGGCGGCGTCCACGACCGGTCGGCCAGCCGCGCCGGATCCAGGCAGGGCCCGACGAACCGGACGTGCGGACCCACCCGGCCGGCTTCCGGCTGCATCGCGCGCGGGATCAGCGACAGGACCCGCGCCGGGTGCCCGAGCCACTCCCAGGGATCGGCCTGGACGCCGTGGGAAGAAAGCCATCGCGACAACGTGGCCGCGTAGTCCACACCGGACGGTGACGTCTTGATCGGCTCCATCACCGAAGCCATGTCCTCGTCGTAGCCTTCCCACGCCACCAGCGTCGGCGACAGCTGGACCGCGGGCACGCCGTAGCGCGCGCCCAGCAACGGTGCGCCCAGCCCGCCGATGTCGTACAGCACCAGGTCCGGCCGGTCGGTGTCGAACCGGGCCGTCAGCAGCGGGTGGACGGCGATGGCTTCGTCGAGGAAGACGCGCATCGCGTCGGCCGGGTCGTCCGGCCACACCGCCGCCTCACCGAGCGGGAAGGTCGTCGGGTGCTCGACGACCTCGGCGCCCGTCGGCGCGACCAGTGAAGCCAGCGGCGCGCCGACGACGTAGGACACCCGGTGCCCGCGGCGGACCAGCTCGCCGATCACGCCCAGCGACGGGTAGATGTGGCTCGGCGCGGTGCAGCCGACCATGACGATGTGTTTGCGCAGCATGGTGCTCCTTCAAAACGAAGAAAGAACAGACGGCGCGCAGGTGAAGGGACCCTCCCGGTGGGCGGGGAGTCCGGCGGTCACGCCGTCTCAGACGAGGCGGATCCGGGTGAAGGCGATCATGAAACCGACCGTACGGGATCCCGGATCGGCCGCGCCACCCGATTTCCACCTTTCGTAGGGCATTCGCGGTCATGCCGCCCCGGCGGACCCCGGCCGGGACTAGGGTTCTCCCGCCCGAAGACGCAGGGGAAAGGGAGAAAACAGTGAGACGTGCCGCAATCGCCGCGGTGGCCGCCGCCGCGGTGGCGTCCGCGCTCGTGGCCGCCCCAGCCGCGACCGCCGCGCCTGCCGCCCCGGCGGCGATCGCCTGGGGACCGTGCACCGATCCCACGCTGGTCGCCGCCGGTGCCGAATGCGGGTACCTCGGCGTGCCGCTCGACTACCGCAGGCCGGCCGGGGAGCAGGTCCAGCTCGCCGTCAGCCGCGTCAAGCACAAGGTTCCCGACGCGCAGTACCAGGGCGTCATGCTGACGAACCCCGGTGGCCCCGGCGGTTCCGGCCTGCTGCTGGCCACCCGCGGCCCGCGCGTGCCCAACCACGCCGGTGACGCCTACGACTGGATCGGCTTCGACCCGCGCGGCGTCGGCGCCAGCAAGCCCGCGCTGAGCTGCGACCCGAACTACATGGACTACAACCGGCCGCAGTACGTGCCGTTCACCCCGCAGCTGGAGCGGACCTGGCTCGACCGGTCCAAGGGGTACGCCGAAGCCTGCGCGAAGAACAACTCGCGCGCGCTGCTGGAGAACATGAAGACGACCGACACGGTCAAGGACATGGACTCCATCCGCCAGGCGCTCGGCCAGAAGCAGCTGAACTTCTACGGCTACTCCTACGGCACCTACCTCGGCCAGGTGTACGGCTCGCTGTACCCGCGGAACGTCCGCCGGATGGTGCTCGACTCGACGGTCGACCCGCGCGAAGTCTGGTACGGCGCCAACCTCAACCAGGACGTCGCCTTCGACAAGAACATCCTCATCTGGTTCGGCTGGGTCGCCCAGCACGACGACGTCTACCACCTCGGCAAGACCCAGGCCGCCGTGCAGCGGGTCGTCAACGAGCAGCTGCTCAAGACGTCCTTCAACCCGGCCGGCGGCGTGATCGGGCCGGACGAGATCATCGACGTCATCCAGCAGGCCGGCTACTACCAGCTGCGCTGGACGCTGCTGGGCGACGCGCTGTCCCGGTTCGTCAACAAGGGTGACTGGCAGAACTGGAAGACGCTCTTCGAGGCCTTCGGCGGCCGTGGCGACGACAACGGCTACGCGGTGTACCTCGCCGTGCAGTGCACCGACGTCCAGTGGCCGCAGAGCTGGAACCAGTGGCAGCGCGACAACTGGCGGACCTTCGCCAAGGCGCCGTACTTCACCTGGCAGAACGCGTGGTTCAACGCGCCCTGCCTGTACTGGCCGGCGAAGGCCGGGAAGCCGGCCAAGGTCGACGGCCGGGGCGTCCAGAGCGTCCTGATGATCGACGAGACGCTCGACGCGGCGACGCCGTTCGAGGGCAGCCTCGAGGTCCGCAGCCGGTTCCCGGGTGCTTCGCTGATCTCGGAGCCGGGCGGCACCAGCCACGCGATCACCCCGCGCGGCAACGCCTGCGTCGACAACAAGATCGCGGACTACCTGGCGACGGGCGCGCTCCCGGCTCGCAAGCCGGGTCGCACGGCCGACGTCGAGTGCGCGCCGCTGCCGCAGCCGACGCCGCCGGCCCCGACGGCCGCCAAGTCCGACGTCGCGGCGACGCAGGGCGTGGTGGCCGGACGGTTTGCCGGCTGACCTGCGTAAACCCTGAGAAACGGGGTGCCGGGCACACTGCCCGGCACCCCGTTTCGTTATGGGCTCCGCGCGCTTTCCGACGCCGGGGGCTTTGAGTCCGCGTGGACTTTGTGTTACAAAGTGCACGGCAACTTTGCGATTCAAAGTCGAGGAAAGGAGGACGCCATGACTGGGGGACCGGCGTTCGCACTGCACGGCCTCACCAAGCGGTTCGGGCAGGTCACGGCGGTCGGCGGGGTGACCGTCGAGGTCGCGCGCGGCGAGGTCGTCGCGCTGCTCGGGCCGAACGGCGCGGGCAAGTCGACCACCGTCGACATGCTGCTCGGCCTGACCAAGCCGGACGCGGGGGAGGTCACCGTCGCCGGTGGCAGCCCGCGCGAAGCCGTCGACCGGGGGCTCGTCGGCGCGATGATGCAGAACGGCGCGCTGCTGCCGGACGCCACGGTTGGCGAGATCGTCGGCCTGATCGTTTCGACGCACGAGAAGCCGCTGCCCGCCGAAGAGGTGATCGCCCGGGCGGGCCTCGAAAAGCTCGTCAAACGCCGCTGCGGCAAGCTGTCCGGCGGCGAACGGCAGCGCGTCCGGTTCGCGCTCGCGCTGGCCGGCGACCCGCAGCTGCTCGTGCTCGACGAGCCGACCGCGGCGATGGACGTCGACGGCAGGCGCGCGTTCTGGGCGGCCATCCGCGAGTTCGCCGCCGGCGGCCGGACCGTGCTGTTCGCGACCCACTACCTGGCCGAGGCCGAGGACTACGCCGACCGGGTCGTGCTGATGCGCCACGGCGTCGTCGTCGCCGACGGCCCGGTCGCCGAGGTCCGGGCCGCGGTGTCCGGCCGGGTGCTCAAGGCCGCCGTCCCGGGCGCCACCGAAGCCGAACTGGCGCACCTGCCGGGCGTCACCGGCGTCCAGCTGCGCGGCGGCCGCGCCGAGCTGGCCTGCGCCGACTCGGACGCGGCGATCCGCGCCCTGCTCGCGGCGCACCCGGCCGCGTCCGACATCGAAATCACCGCGCTCGGCCTCGAAGAGGCCTTCCTGGCGCTGACCGCCGAGGAGGTCGCCGCGTGAACACGACATACCTGAGCCTGGAGATCAAGCGGATCGTCCGGAGCCCGCAGTTCACCATCTTCACCATCGGCATGCCACTGGCCATGTTCCTGCTGTTCGGGTCGATCTTCGGCAAGCTCGTGGCGCCGAACGGGCTGGCCTCGAACGTCCAGACCATGATCAACCTGGCCGCGTACGGCGCGAGCGGCGGCGCCCTGTTCACCGGGACGCGCGTGGCGCAGGAACGCACCGACGGCTGGCAGCGGCAGCTTCGGCTCACGCCGATGCGAGGCCCCGGCTACCTGGTCGTGAAGGTGCTCTCGGCGATGGCCGTGGCGCTGCCGGTCCTCGTGGTGCTCTTCCTCGCCGGGCTGGTGATGGGCGTCGAGATGACCGCCGCGCAGTGGTTCCTGGTGCTGGGGTCGCTGTGGCTGGGTGTGCTCCCGTTCGCCGTGCTGGGCCTGGCCATCGGCCTGTTCGGCAAGGGCGACACGGTCGGCGCGGTGACCGGCGCGCTGATGATGCCGCTGGGCATGCTCGGCGGCCTGTGGATCCCGCTCTACGTCCTCCCGGACTGGATGGCGGCCCTGGCGCACTTCTTCCCGACGTACTGGTTGGGGCGCGTCGGCCTGGAACCGCTGGCCCACGCCGGGGGAATGGGGTTCGCCGGGCTGGTGCTGCTGGGCTGGCTGGTCGTCCCCGCCCTGATCGTGGTGCGCCGGTTCCGGCTGGACACGGCCCGGCTGTGAATGCGTGTTAGCTTCCGTGCAGTTGAGGGAGTTGCACGGGAGAGGGCGAACCAGGTGGAAGACGAGCCGATGTCGGCCGAAGAGTCGCTGAACCTGATCGCCCAGCAGAACCGGCGGACGCGCCGGGAACTGGGCGGGGGCCCGGCGCGGATGCTCGCCGCCTGGGCCTTCGCCTGGATCGTCGGGTGGGGCTTCACCTACGTGACGGTGCAGCCGGGCGTCGCGATCCCCGGCTGGGTCGCCGGCGCCATCGTCGTTCCGCTGCTGTTCCTCGGCGCGATGGCTTACACGGCCTACGTCAACATCCGCGCCGGCCGGGGGATCCGCGGGCCGACCCGCACGGTCGGCGCGATGTACGGCTACGGGTGGTCGCTCTCCTCGATCGGGCTGATGGTCATCGACATCCGGATCACCCAGTTCCAGGCGCTCTCTTCGGACCAGGTGTCCCTGCTGTGGTCGGGCACCTGGCTGCTGCTCACCGGCGTCATGTACCTGGCCGGCGGCATGGTGTGGCAGGACAAGCTCATGTACGGCCTCGGCGCGTGGATGATCGTGTCGGCCGCGCTGAGCGTGCTCGTGGGCTATCCGCACAACTTCCTGGTGCTGACCGTCTGTGGTGGCGGCGGGTTTCTGCTCGGCGCGACCATCTACTTCGTCCGCGAGAAGTCCGGCCGATGAACGAACTGCCGCAGCTCGACCCGGTCATCCACGCCCAGGCGCGGCTGCGGGTCACCGTCGCCCTCGCCGGCCTGCGCTCGGGCGACCAGATCACCTTCCCGCGGCTGCAGCAGCTCCTGGACATGACGGCGGGCAACCTTTCGACGCACCTGCGCAAGCTCGAGGACGCCGAGTACGTCGAGATCACCAAGGCCTACGAGCACCGCACGCCGGTCACCCTGGTCCGGCTGACCGCGGCCGGCCGGGCGGCGTTCGAGAGCTACACCAAGGCGCTGCACCAGCTGCTGGACGCCACCGGCGGGGACTGACGTGGGCCGCTGGGTGATCCACCTCGACCTGGACGCCTTCTACGCGTCGGCCGAGCAGCTCACCCGTCCGACGCTGGCCGGGCGCCCGGTGCTCGTCGGCGGCCTCGGCCCGCGCGGCGTCGTCGCCGGCGCCAGCTACGAATCGCGGGCGTTCGGCATCAAGTCGGCGATGCCGATGGCCCAGGCGCGGCGGCTGCTGCCCGCGAACGGCGTGATCGTGCCGCCGCGGTTCCGCGTCTACGAGCGGCTCAGCCAGGAGGTCTTCGCCGTCGTCACCGAGGTGGCGCCGGTGCTGGAGAAGATCTCCCTCGACGAAGCCTTCGCCGAACCGCCGTCGCTGCTCGGCGCGTCCTTCGACGCGGTGACGGAGTTCTGCGCGCGGCTGCGGGCCCGGATCCGGGCGGAAACCGGCCTGGTGGCGTCGATCGGCGCGGGCAACGGCAAGCAGATCGCGAAGATCGCCTCCGACGAGGCCAAACCGGACGGGCTGCTGGTGGTGCCGCAGGGCACCGAACGGGAGTTCCTCGCCCCGCTGCCGGTGCGCGCGCTGTGGGGCATCGGCCCGGTCGCCGAGGGCAAGCTGCGGTTCATCGGCGTCCAGACGCTCGGGCAGCTGGCGGCACTGTCCGAACAGGACGCCGTGGCCACGCTCGGCGGCGTGGTCGGCCGCGACCTGCGGCGGCTCGCGACCGGCGCCGACGACCGCCCGGTGGCCGGCCGCGCCGAGACCAAGCAGGTCAGCGCCGAGACGACGTTCGACACCGACATCAAGGACTTGCCGGCGTTGCGGGCGGAGGTCCGCCGGATCGCGGTGGGCGCGCACCAGCGGCTGCTCAAGGCCGGCCGGGTGGCCCGGACGGTGGTGATCAAGCTGCGGCACACGGACATGCACACGGTCACCCGTTCGGAGACGATCTCCGCGCCCACGGACGACCTGGCCGAGCTGGCGGCGACGGCGGAGCGGCTCCTGATCGACCCGGCGGAGTTCGGCGGCATCCGGCTGGCGGGCGTCGCCTACAGCGGACTGTCGGTGCCCCACCAGGACGCGTTGTTCACCCTGGCCGCGCCCTCGGCGCCGTCGACGGTGGTGTCCACCGCCCCGGCGCCGGCCGCCGCCCCGCCGTCGGAGTGGCGCCAGGGCGACGACGTGGTCCACGAGGAGTTCGGCACGGGCTGGGTCCAGGGCGCGGGCCACGGCCGGGTGACGGTCCGCTTCGAGCACCGGTCGTCGGGACCCGGCATCGCGCGAACGTTCCCCCAGTCGGACCCGGCCCTGACCCGCGGCGACCCCGGCGACTGCCTACGCTGAAGTGCCACATCATGGGGGCATTTGGCCCTAGGGTGCCGAGCAGCCCTGCAGCTTCGCCACCTGCTGGCCCGCCAGCAGGAACGCGCCGACGCCGTACGCGGCGGTGTCCGTCGCCTTCGCCGTCGCCGGGCGGTCGCCGACCGGCTGGACGTATCCCACCTTGCCGTCGGACTGCAGGGCCTTCGTCGACAGCGCCGCCCACGCCTTGTCGACCACCGGGCGGAAGCGGGCCGCGTCGAGGACGCCCGCGGTGATGCCCCAGCCGAGGCCGAACGCGAAGAACGCCGTGCCGCTGGACTCCGGGCCGCCGTGGTCCCACGGGTTGAGCAGGTCGGAGCTCCAGAAGCCGTCACGGCGCTGGACCAAAGCCAGCGTGGCCGCCATCTTCTTGTACACGCGCAGGTACTCCGGCCGCCGCGGGTCGTCGGTCGGCAGCACCTGGAGCACCTTCGTCAACGCCGCCAGGGCCCAGCCGTTGCCGCGCGACCAGAACACGCCCGATCCCTTGAACCGCGCGTCGCGGTACCACAGGCCGGTGAACTCGTTGAACAGCTTGCGTTCCGACGACCGGAAGAGCTGGTCCATGGCGTCCAGATAGGACGGATCGTGGTCGATCAGGCTCATCCGGGCGAACGACGGCATCGCCATGTTCAGCGCGTCGACGTAGTTCCAGTAATCGCGGTGGCCGGCCTGCACCGAAGCCACCTCGGCCTTGATCCGGGTGCGGATCGAGTCGAGCGGGATCTCCGGGTGGAAATAGGTGTAGAGGTCGAGGTACGCCTCGCCGGCGGCCTGGTTGTCCGGGAAGAACGGCCGCTTCGGGTCCTCCGGCAGCAGGTACTTGTTGGCCTGCGCCCAGGGGTAGGTCTTGTGGTTGGACTGGCCGGTGGTCCGGACCAGGGCCAGGTTGCCGACGTGGAACGTCGCGTTCTGCCAGTCCGGCGCGTCGAGGTTCGTCCCGTTGGCGACCCAGTAGTTGCCCGCGGCCACCATTTCGTCCGAAACGGCGCAGGTCGCGGCGGTCGCCACCGGGGCGGTGAAGAGACTGCCCGCCACCGCCGTGGCCGCGAGCACGCCGAAGCCGCGAATTCCCGGGAAACGCATGAAAGCGTCCTCCTCAGCTCATGGCGGCGGTCATCCGCAGCGAGTGAAGCGCGTCCCGGTAACCGTGTCAAGGTACCGATCAGCGGTACGCCGCAACGGTTTCCAGCAATCGGCGGCACGCGGATTCGGCGCCGTCGGCGTTCTTCGCCAGCACCAGCGTCAGCACCCGGGAATGCGCCACGAGCTCCATCGGCTCGCCGTGCGCCTTCAGCGCGGCGACCACGGGCACCTGCAGCTGCGCGATCAGCGTGTTCCCCGACGCCCGGAGCAGCGCCGCGTGGAACCGCGAATCGGCGTCCCGGAACGCTTCGCCGTCGCCACGCTCGACCGCGTCGGCCATCTGCGCGTAGGCCGACGCCATCGCCGAAAGCTCGTCGGGACGCCGGTGCCGCGCCGCGATCCGCGCCGCCTGCGGTTCGATGGCCAGCCGCAGTTCCAGCAGCTCGCGCAGGTGCTCGCGGCCGCCGGGGCCGCCGACGCGCCAGGCGATGACGTCCGGGTCGATTGCGTCCCACGCCTCGGGCGGCAGCGTCCAGGTCCCGACCCGCGGCCGCGCGGTGACCATGCCCTTGGATTCGAGCACGCGCAACGCTTCGCGCACCACCGTGCGGGACGCGGAGAACCGGCGGCCGAGCTCCTCGGGGACGAGCGGCTGCCCGTCCCCGAGGACGCCTTCGACGATCAGCCGGCCCAGTTCGTCGACGATGCGTGCATGGAGGTTCCGCACCGCTACTCGGGCAGGCCGACGCGCCGTTCCCCGCTGCGCAGCTGCTGCAGCACGACCGCGATCACCAGCAGGGCACCGTGGGCGACGTTCTGCCAGAACGGGTTGATGCCCAGCCCGGACATGCCGTTGTCGAGCACGCCCAGGATGACCACCGCGAGCACGGTCGAAATGATCGACCCGCGCCCGCCCTTGAGCATCGTGCCGCCGAGCGCGGCGCCGGTGACGGCCTGCAGCTCCAGGCCCTCGGACCCGGACGTCGGCTGGCCGGACCCGGTGCGGGCGGTGATCAGCACGCCGGCGATCGCCGCGACCACGCCGACGAGGGCGTACACGCCGATGATGTACCGGTTGATGTTGATGCCGGCCAGCCGGGCGGCGGTGTCGTTGCCGCCGATGGCGTAGACGTTGCGGCCGATGTCGGTGTACTTGAGCAGGAAGTGCAGCAGCGCCGCGACGATCAGGAACACCCACACCAGCGACGGCAGGCCCGCGATCGCCCCCTTGGCCAGGAAGATGAACAGGTCGTCGCCGCCGGTGTAGCCCTGGGCCTTGCCGTTCGAGATGACCTGCGCGATGCCCTTGTAGGTGGCGAGCATGGCCAGCGTCGCGACCACCGGGTTGACCCGGCCGAAGATGATGATCATGCCGTTGACCAGGCCGCACAGGATGCCGACGCCGACCGCGGCGAGGATGCCGACCTCGGCGTTGCCGGTCGAGGTGAACACCATCGCCGAGATGACCGAGGCGAGCCCGGCCATCGAGCCGACCGAGATGTCCAGCGCGCCCAGGATGATCACCAGGGTCTGCACCAGCGCGAGCAGTCCCATGATGGTGATCGCGCTGCCGATCAGCAGCAGGTTGTTGGTGCGGAAGAAGTTTTCGTTCAGCACGCTCAGCAGGATCACCAGCGCGATCAGCGTGATGATCAGGCTCGAGTTCTGCACGCCGATGCCGGTCAGCACGCGGCGCGCGGCGCTCGGCTGCGGCGGGGCGGTGGGGGCTGACGTTTCCTTGGTGGGGGTGCTCATGCGCCGATCTCCTGGGCGTCGTCCACGGCTGGTTCGGTTTCGGGGATGGCGAGGGTCAGCACGGCTTCCTCGGTCGCGTCTTCGCGGCTGATCTCGCCCGCGAGCCGCCCGGCCCGCATGACGAGGATGCGGTCGGCCAGCGTCAGCACCTCGGGCAGGTCGGAGGAGATGACCAGCAGCGCGATGCCTTCGGCGGCGAGGCCGTCGATGATCCGGTAGATCTCGGCCTTCGCGCCGACGTCCACCCCGCGCGTCGGCTCGTCGAGGATCAGCAGCTTCGGCCGCCGCGCGAGCCACCGCGCGAGGACGGCCTTCTGCTGGTTGCCGCCGGAAAGCTTGCGGACTTCCTGCTCCATCGACGGCGTCCGCACGCGAAGCTCGCGTACGTACTCCTCGACGAGCGCGCGTTCCTTCGCCCGCTTCACGACCCGGAAGCGGCGAAGCCGGTCCAGGACGGCGATGGAGACGTTGTCGCGTACGGACCGCTGCATGAGCAACGCGTCCGTCTTGCGCTCTTCGGGCGCGAAGCCGATGCCCGCTTTGACGGCGTCACCCGGGTTGTGCGCGCGCAGCCGTTTGCCGGCGAGCTCCACGGTCCCGGACCGGATCGGCAGGTCGCCGACGATCGCGCGGGCCAGCTCGGAGCGTCCCGCGCCGACCAGCCCGGCCAGGCAGACGACCTCGCCCGCCCGGACCTGCAGCGAGATGCCGGTGACGTCGTCGGTCGTGACGTCGGCCAGCTTCAGGACCACGTCGCCGGTGTCCTGGGTGACGCGGCGTTCCAGCGCCGACAGGTCGCGGCCGATCATCATCCGGACCAGGCCGGCTTCGTCGGTCTCCGCGGCCTGCTGAACGCCGACGAGCTTCCCGTCGCGCAGCACCGCGACGCGGTCGGCGAGCTGGAAGATCTCCTTCATCCGGTGCGAGACGTAGACGACCGCGACGCCGCTGTCGCGCAGCCGCCCGATCAGCCGGAACAGCGCCTCGACTTCGTGCTCCGACAGCGACGACGTCGGTTCGTCGAACGCGATCACCTTCGGCGGGGTGGCCGCGGTGAGGACCCGGAGGATCTCGACGATCTGCCGCTGCGCGGCCGACAACGCGACACCCAGCGTCGCCGGGTGGAGCACGCCTTCGAAGCCGTACTCGGCGAGCGCGTCCTGGGTGGCCTTGGTGAGCGTGCGGCGGCTGAACACCCGGGCCTTCGCGGGCAGTTCGCCGACGAAGACGTTCTCCGCCACGGAAACGTGCGGAATGATCTCGGGTTCCTGGTAGATCACGCGCACCCCGGCGGCCATCGCCGCGCGCGGGGTGTCGAACGTGACCTCGGTGCCGTCCAGGAGCAGCCGGCCCTCGTCCGGGCCCTGGTCACCGGACAGCACGCGCAGGAGCGTCGACTTGCCGGCGCCGTTCTCGCCCATCAGGGCCAGGACTTCGCCGGAGCGGAACTCCAGCGAGACGTCGTCGAGGGCGGTGACACCGGAGAAACGCTTGCCGATGCCTGCGACGGCGAGTGCGGGAGAAGAGCTGGACATGGTCGCCTTCCGTACGGCGGTCGTGAGTGGTAAGGCGGGTTAGAACCCGCCTTACCACTCACGAGGGAGTGGGTCAGGTGCAGTTGACGCCGGCCTGCTTGTAGTTGTCCTTGTTGACGATCGTGGTCTTGGCGATCGTCTCCGCCGGCAGCTCCTTGCCGTTCTTCACCTTGTCGACCAGCACCTGGATCGCCGAGCGGCCGACCTCGGCGCCGGAGATGTAGAGCGCGGCCTTGTTGCCGGTGTCCTTGCCCGCGGCCCAGTCCTTGCAGGTGAGGTACGCGCCGAGCCCGACGCCGATGATGTTGTTCGCCTGGACGCCGGAGTTGGCCAGCGCGGTCACGACGCCGGTTTCGTTCTCGTCGTTGCAGCCCCACACGACCCAGTGCTTGACGCCCGGGTTGGAGCCGATCACCGCGCCGGATTTGTTCTGCGCGTCGACCGGGGAGTTGTCGGTGCCGACTTCGATCACCGGGACGTCCGCGCCCGCGGCCTTGGCGAACGCCGTCTTGGCGGCGTTGACGCGGTCGGTGCAGACGGTGAGGTCCTGCTTGTAGGCGCTGATGATCTTCGTGTCGGCGGGTGCCCAGCCGGCGGCCTTGAAGAGCTTGCCCGCCTCGGTGCCGACCGAGTCGCCCATCTGGCTGCCGTTGAAGCCGACGAACGGGGCCTTGGCGCCGGTGCCGTCCTTGATGACGTCGTCGGAGGCGATGAGCGGGATGCCCGCGCTCTTGGCCTTGTCGATCACCTGCGGGCCGATCGCCTGGTCCGGGACGACGATGGCGACGCCGTTGGCGCCCTGCGCGACCGCGGCGTCCAGTTCGGTGATCGCCTTGTTGGCGTCCTGGCCGAGGTTGACGACCTTGAGCTCGACGCCGAGCTCCTTGGCCTTCTCCTGCGCGCCCTGCGCCTGCTCGACGAAGTACTGCTGGTCGCCCTGTTTCTGCAGGTAGTACAGGGTGACCTTGCCGTTCGTGGGCGCCTGCTGCTGCGGTGCCGCGGTGTCTTTGCCCGAAGAGCAGGAGGCCAGCAGAGCGCCGGAAATCAAACAACAACCAACAACGCTCCAGGTACGAAACCTGTGCGGGTATGTGGACATCGAGTGCTCCCATGAGGGCCGAGGTCGGGTGGGTCTGGTCGAGTTCGCGAAGTGACTCGTATTACAAAACACCCGTTCGAGGAGCGTCAAGGCGCAGTTAGCGGAGTGAGACCTACTCTACGTAGTTTCTTGATCACCTGCATGGGGGTGATTTATCGTATTTTTTCTGCTCTGGGCTGCGCGTTGTCCGGTTTTGTCTCGTGGCGATGTTCTGATCGGTGTTGTCGACTGTGGTGGAAGTTTCACGCGACCGGGCAGGCCGTCTCTGCCGGATATGCCCGGCTGGCAGGATGGCCGGACCACGTTAGGGGGACCGATGACGAAGCACCGCGTCGCCGCGCTCGCCGGGGTTGCGCTCCTGGCCGCGGCCTGCAGCGGCCCGCCGCCGCGGCAGGGGCCGGCACCCACGCCCTTTCCGGAGACGGCCGCTTCTTCGGCGGGAGCCGCCGCCCCCGAGGGTTCGTTCAGCGTCGTCGCCACCGGGGACGTCCTGATCCACCCGGCGCTGACCGAGCAGGCCGAGGCCGACGGCGGCGGGAAGATCGACTACCGGCCGCTGCTGGCCGGGATCAAGCCGCTGATTTCCGGCGCCGACCTCGGCATCTGCCACCTCGAGACGCCGCTGGCGCCGGAGGGCGGCCCGTACAGCGGGTACCCGTCGTTCAGCGCGCCGCCGGAGATCGCCGACGCGATCAAGGACACCGGCTACGACACCTGCTCGACGTCGTCCAACCACACGATCGACCAGGGCGCCGAGGGCGTCACCCGGACCCTGGACAAGCTCGACGACGTCGGCGTCAAGCACACCGGCTCGGCGCGGTCGGCCGCCGAGGCCGCGAAGCCGCTGATCCTCGACGTCCACGGCGTCAAGGTCGCCCAGGTGTCGTACGCGTTCGGCTTCAACGGCATCAAGGTGCCCGCCGGGAAACCGTGGCTGGCCAACCAGATCGACGTCGACGACGTGCTGGCGGCGGCCCGGAAGGCCCGCCAGGCCGGGGCGCAGGTCGTGATCGCGAGCCTGCACTGGGGCGTCGAGTACCAGCACGACCCGACGGCCGAACAGCGGTCGCAGGCCAAGAAGATCCTGGCGTCGGACGACGTCGACCTGATCGTCGGCCACCACGCCCACGTGGTCCAGCCGTTCGAGAAGATCGGCGGCAAGTGGGTGGCCTACGGGCTGGGCAACAGCGTCGCCCGCCACTCCGAGCCGCGCGGGGACACCGAGGAAGGCGCGGCAGCCCGCTTCCGCTTCGTCCGCGACGGCGACCGCTGGAAGGTCGACAAGGCCGAGTACATCCCGACCCTGATCAAACTGGACGCCCCCATCCGCCTGATCGACTTGTCGACATCGCCCGCGTCCCCGCAGGTCACCAAGGCCCTCCAGGACACGGACAAGAACATCCTGAGCCTGGGGGCAGACAAATCCGGCCTGACCCGCCCCACCAGGTAAGGGCCATCAAGCGTGCCCCCAGGGTCGACACGCGTGATCCAGGGGTCGACACGCGTGATGGAGGAGTCGACACGCGTGATTGAAGGGTCGACACGGCAGTACCGGACCTGCCGCCGTGTCGACCCCCTGATCACGCGTGTCGACCCTCCAATCACGTGAGTTGGCGTTCTGATCACGCGAGTTGGCGCTTCAAGCACGGGTTCAGTGGGTGCGGGTGGTGATCAGGCGGGCCAGGGAGGCGAGTTCGGCGGTGGCGCGGGTGGGCTGGCCGGTCGCGGTGAGGTCGCGCAAGGCCTTGGCCAGCAACGCCTCCGCCTGGGCCTGGCTCCACTGTCGTCCGCCCGCGGCCTCGACGAGGGAAGCCGCGCGGGCCAGCGCGGGCTGGTCCAAGGGCTCGTGCCCGGCGTAGAGCTTGGCGAGGTCCGCGCCGGCGGGCGTGCCCGAACACAGGGCCGTCACCACCGGCAGGGACTTCTTGCGGTTCTGGAGGTCCGAGTACACCGGCTTGCCGGTGACGACCGGGTCGCCCCAGATGCCGAGCAGGTCGTCGACGTGCTGGAACGCCAGGCCCACCGCCCGGCCGAACGCGCCGAAGCGATCCGCGCCGGGCGTTCCGAAGGCCGCCCCGAGCGTGCAGGCCGCGCCCAGCAGGGCCGCCGTCTTGCCCTCCGCCATCCGGACGCACTCGCCGGGGGTGACGTCGTCGCGTTGCTCGAAGTCCAGGTCCGCGGCCTGTCCCTCGAGCAGGGCCAGTGTCGCCGCCGACAGCACCTTCGCGTTCGCCGCCCCGCTCGGTGCCAGCACCTCGAACGCCAGGCTCAGCAACGCGTCCCCGGCCAGCACCGCCGGCCCGGTGCCGAACACCGTCCACGCCGTCGCGCGGTGCCGCCGGGTGGTGTCGCCGTCCATGATGTCGTCGTGCAGCAGCGAAAAGTTGTGCACCAGCTCGACCGCGACGGCGGCGGGCACGGCGTCGGCCGCCTCCCCGCCCGCGGCTTCCGCGCACAGCAGCACCAACGCCGGCCGCAGCGCCTTGCCGCCGTCGGTGGCCGCCGGCCGGCCGTCGGCGTCCTGCCAGCCGAAGTGGTAGGCGGCGATCCGCCGCATCGTCTCGGGTAGCCGCTCGGCGGCCGCCCGCAGTGCCGGGTCGACGAGCCCCTTGCTCCACGCGAGGACGTCGGCGAGCGGACGGGCCGCGGTGCGCGTGTTCATGGTCGTCATCAGCGACCGACCTGGACGTCGTCGAGGGCGCCGAGGGCGTCGGGGACGAGGACGGCGGCGGAGTGGTAGGCGCTGACGAGGTAGGAGGTGATGGCGTGGTCGTCGGTGTTCATCTGTCGGACGTTGAGTCCGGGCTGGTATTCGTCCGGCAGTGACTTGGGGCGGAGGCCGATGACGCCGGCGTCGTCTTCGCCGGTGCGCATGGCGAGGATTGAGGTGGTGCCGGTGGCGCTGATCGGGATTTTGTCGCAGGGCAGGATCGGGACGCCGCGCCAGGCGGTGACGGGTTTGCCGTCGAGCAGGATGGTGTCGGGGTAGATCCGGCGGCTGGTGCATTCCCGGCCGAACGCGGCGATGGCTTGGGGGTGGGCGAGGAAGAAGCGGGTTTTGCGGCGGCGGCAGAGCAGGTCGTCGAGGTCGAGGGGGGTGGGTGGGCCGGTGCGGGTGGGGATGCGTTGTTTGAGGTCGGTGTTGTGCAGCAGCCCGAAGTCGGTGTTGTTGATCAGTTCGTGTTCTTGGCGTTCCCGCAACGCTTCCACGGTGAGCCGGAGTTGTTGTTCGAGCTGGTTCATGGGCTGGTTGTAGAGGTCGGTGACCCGGTTGTGGACCCGCAGGACGGTTTGGGCGACGGCGAGGTCGTATTCGCGGGGTGAGGGGTCGTAGTCGACGTAGGTGCCGGGGAGCAGGGGTTCGCCGTCGTGGCCGGCGGCGAGGTCGATCGCGGCTTCGCCTTTGGCGTTCTGGGGTTTGTGTGGCTGTGCGAGGGCTTCGGTGACGTGGGTGCGCAGGGATTCGGTGCGGCCGTTGAGGCGGGCGTAGGCGGCGGCGGGCAGGACGAGGGCGATGACGCGGGTGGCGGCGCGGGCGGTGTAGGTCCAGGTGCCGGGGTCGGGGCCGAGGAGTTCTTCGCCGAAGTGGTCGCCGTCGGTGGCGGTGCCGAGGTGGAGTTCGTCGCCGTAGGGGCCGGTGGCGTGGCGGGTGATTTTGCCGTGGGCGAGGAGGAACAGGGTGTCCAGTGGTGCGCCGGCTTCGACGAGGGTGTCGCCGGGTTCGTATTCGCGTTGCTCGAACGCGTCCGCTAACGCTCCGAGGGCGGTTTCGTCGCCGAAGTTGCGCAGCAGGGCGAGTTCGGTGAGTTCGGCGGGGACGACGTGGACGCGGGCGCCGGTGGTGTAGAAGGAGAGTTTGCCGTCGCCGAGGGTGTAGGTGAGGCGCCGGTTGACCCGGTAGGACCCGGCGGGGACTTCGACCCAGGGGAGTTGGGAGAGGAGCCAGCGGGTGGTGATGCCGCGCATCTGCGGCAGTGTTTTGGTGGTGGTGGTCAGGGTCCGTGCCGCACGGACACTCAGCGACAGCTGCACCGACGCCGTTTCCTCGGTGACGGTCACGGAGTTTCCCGGCCGATCTCGGCGCTTTCGAGGACGGCGAGGGCGTCGGGGACGAGGACGGCGGCGGAGTAGTAGGCGGAGACGAGGTAGGAGATGATGGCTTGTTCGTTGAT
>NZ_JBFAZA010000034.1:0-27473 GCF_040681595.1 Amycolatopsis sp. NPDC051716
GGTCCCCGAGCGCCCCAATGTGGCCTTGGTTGCGTTGAACGCACCCAAGGCGGCCTTCGGTGCGTTCAACGCACCGAAGGCCACATTGGGGCGCTCTTCCCGGACGTCAACCAACTTGCGACGCGCGACACTAGCGGATCACCCGGTACCAGTTCGGGCGCAGGCGTTCCAGTTCGACCGTGCCGCCGCCGGGACGGTCGAACATCCGGACTCCGTCGCCGAGGAACACCGGGACGGGCAGCGCGAGGACCTCGTCGAGCACTCCGGCCTCGAGACACTGCCGGGCCACCTCGGCGCCGAGGACGTTGACGTACTTCTCGCCGGCCGCCGCCTTGGCCGCGGAAACCGCCGAGGCCAGGTCGCCGGCGAACGTCACTCCGGGAGCCGGAGCGGCGGCCCGGTGGGTCAGGACGAACTGCGGCCCCTCCCAGCCGCCGCCGAACGCCTGGCCTTCGCCCGGGCCGCCGCGGTGGGGGTCGTCGCCGTCGTAGGTGCGGCGGCCCACCAGCAGGGCTCCGATGCGGGGGATCAGGGCGTCGACCTCCGGGTCGGGGTGCAGGTGTGGGGTCAACCAGGACATGTCGCCGCCCGGGCCGGCGATGAAACCGTCGATCGAGCAGCTGAACGCGTAGAGCAACTTGGCCATGCCGGTACTGACGACCGGGGCCGGGGAAACTCATCGGTGGGAGGGGAACCGGGGCGGACGGCGCTCGTTCCAGCTGGCCAGCCCCTCCGCGAGCTCGGGACGGCCGAACGACTCGATCATCAGCTCGGTGGCCGAGCGGGCCGCCTCGGCCAGCGGCAGCAGCGCCTCCCGCGCGAATTGCGCCTTCATCACCGCCATCGATCGCGGTGCGCTGTACGTCGCCAGCTCGGTCGCGTACGCGTGTGCGCGCGCCGCCAGCTCGCCGGGCGGGACCACCTCCTGGACCAGGCCGTACTCGAGCGCCTGTTCCGCGGTGAACGTCCGCCCGGACAGCGGCAGGTCGCGGGCGCGGCCCTGGCCGACGAGCTCCGGGAGCAGCTTCGCGATGCCGTACTCGGCGATCAGGCCGCGCCGGGCGAACGCGGTGGTGAACTTCGCGCCGGCGGCCGCGAACCGGACGTCCGCCGAGCAGGCGATGACGAACCCCAGTCCGGCGCAGCCGCCGTTGACCCCGGCGACCACCGGGACGCCGACCGACGCCGCCGCCAGCACGTCCCGGAAGTTGTCCTCGACCGGGGGACGGGTGGCGATCGTGCCGAGCAGCTCCAGGTCCGCGCCGGGGCAGAAGGCGCGGCCCGCCCCCGTGACGACGACCGCGCGGACCGCCGGGTCGGCGGCGGCCTGCCGCAGCACGGCGCCGTAGCGGGCCTGCATCGGCACGTCCATCGCGTTGCTGCGGTCCGGTTTGTCGAAGGTGCACGTCGCGACCGCGCCGTCCGCCTCGTACCGCACGCCATCCACAATGGACATCGCCGCCTCCTCGGGGTCGACCACCATACTAAGCGGTCGCTTGGCGAGAAGTCACGCGCCGGATCGTCGAGCGGCCGCCGAGTTCGAAATTATCGAACCCTTTGATTGTGCGGAAACCTCTGTGCCATAGTGCTTTCCGCCCGCACGACGCCGCGCTGGAAGGGACTCACCCGATGCCGGAAGTAGAACCGAGTGGTCTCCGCAGACGGGTCGTGCTGGGCGGGGCCGGTGCCGCCGTCGCCGTGTCGGCCGTCGCGCCGGTCGCCCGGGCCGCCGACGCGCTCACGCCGCCGGACCGGACCCGAGAAAGCGATTTCACGACCGGCTGGCGGTTCGCGCTGGCCAACCCGGACGGCGTCACCGATCCCGGTGGCCGCTTCGCCGACGCCCCGAAGCCCGGCTTCGACGACTCGGCGTGGCAGGTCGTCGACGTCCCGCACGACTGGAGCATCGAGCTCCCGCCGACCGGCCAGGGCACCAGCAGCGGTTCCGGCTTCTTCCGCGGTGGCCTGGGCTGGTACCGCAAGACGTTCACGCTGCCGCCGACGCTCGCCGGCAAGCGCGTCTCGGTGGAGTTCGACGGCGTCTATTCGGACCCCCACGTGTACCTGAACGGCGAGCTGCTCGGCCACCACCCGTACGCCTACACCGGGTTCGCCTTCGACCTCACCGGCCGGCTGCACACCGACGGGCGGACGCCGAACGTCCTCGCCGTGCGCGCGACGAACCCGCTGCCCAGCAGCCGCTGGTACTCCGGCAGCGGGATCTACCGGCGCGTCCGCCTGGTGGTGACCGAGCCGGTGCACGTCGCCCGGCACGGCACGTTCGTCACCACCCCCGACATCGCCGCCGGCCGGGGCACCGTGCGGGTGGCCACCGACGTGGTCAACGACTCCGGCGCCGCGGTCACCGCGCAGGTGCGCACGACCGTCACCGATCCGGCGGGCCGCGTGGTGGCGACCGGCTCGACGACCGTGGCGGTACCCGGTGGCGGGACGGCGACGGCGACGACCGGGTTGCGTGTCGAGCGGCCCCAGCTGTGGTCGATCGGCGCCCCCCGGCTGTACCGGCTGCGCACCGACGTCGTCGTCGCCGGGCGCGTGCTCGACACGACCACCGCGGACTTCGGGTTCCGCTACACCGAATTCCACCCGGACCACGGCTTTTCGCTCAACGGCAGGCCGATGAAGCTGCGCGGGGTCAACCTGCACGCCAGCCAGGGCGCGCTGGGCGCGGTGATCGACCCGGCCGCGCTGGAGCACCAGATGCGGCTGATGCTCGCGATGGGCGCGAACGCGCTGCGGACCGCGCACAACCCGCCGGACCCGCAGCTGGTGACGGTCTGCGAGCGGCTCGGGATCATCATGATGGTCGAGGCGTTCGACTGCTGGCGGACCGGCAAGCTCGACTACGACTACCACCGCGACTTCGACGAGTGGAGCGGGCGCGACATCGCCGAAATGGTTCACGCGGCCAAGAACTCGCCCGCGGTCGTGCTGTGGTCGATCGGCAACGAGGTGCCGGACGCGTCGATGGCGGGCGGCCCGCAGATCGCGGCGGACCTGATCGCCGTGGTCCGCTCGATCGACACCACCCGGCCGATCGTCATGGGGTCCGACCGCTACCGCGGCGTGCCCGCGCCGGGCTCACCGCAGGACCTCATCCTCAAGCAGCTCGACGGCCTCGGCGTCAACTACAACACCGCCCAGTCCATCGACGGGCTGCACAAGCAGTACCCGGACAAGTTCTTCTTCGAGTCCGAGTCGTCGTCGGAGACCTCCACCCGCGGGGTCTACCAGGACCCGGACCTGCTCAACACCGGCGAGAACCACACGCCGGGCAAGCGGGCGACGTCCTCCTACGACAACAACCTGGCTTCGTGGACCTTCAGCGGCGAGTACTCGCTGAAGAAGGATCGCGACCGGAAGTTCTGCCAGGGCCAGTTCCTCTGGTCGGGGCAGGACTACCTCGGCGAGCCGACGCCGTACGACGTCTTCCCCGTCAAGACGTCCTTCTTCGGCGCGATCGACAGCGCCGGCCTGCCCAAGGACGCCTTCCACCTCTTTCGCAGCCAGTGGACCACCGCGCCGATGGTCCACCTGACCCCGATGGACTGGACGAACCACCGCCCCGGCGAGCCCGTCGCGGTCTGGGTCTACTCCACTGTGGACACCGTCGAGCTGGTGCTGAACGGGAAGTCGCTCGGTGTCAAGAAGTTCGACCGCAAGACCACAGTGGACGGCCGGACGTACCTGGAGACGAGCGAGCCGGCCGGTGACGACAAGAACGATCCCTCCGGCAGCTACACCAGCCCGAACGGCAGCACCGGCAAGCTGCACCTGACCTGGATCGTGCCCTTCGAGCCGGGCACGCTGACCGCGATCGCCCGGGCCGGCGGCCGCGAGGTGGCGCGCGACGAACTCGTCACGGCCGGGCCGCCGCGCGCGGTCGAGCTGCGCGTGGACGCGCCCGGTGGCGAGGTGGTGGCCGGGGCGATGACGTTCGTGACGGCGTCGGTCGTGGACGCCCGCGGGGTCGTCGTGCCCGGCGACGGGCCGCTGCTGCGCTTCACCGTCGCCGGTCCCGGCCGGGTCGCCGGCGTCGACAACGGACGGCAGGAACTCGCCCAGAGCTACCAGCAGCCGGCGATCCCGGCGTTCAAGGGGCTGGCGGTCGCCGTCGTCGCGGCGACCGGCGGGCGCGGGCCGATCACCGTCACGGCGAGCGCTCCGGGACTGACCCCGGGGAAGCTCACGTTGCCTGGCTCGTCTCTCGGCCAGCGCAACGGCCCGGGAGCGCGCGCTGTCGAAACTCCGGTGGTCCCGGCCGCCTCGACGGCGGACGCGAGCTATTCGGGCGCCCCGGACACGCTGCCGGCCGCGATGCTGGACGGGAACCCGGCCACCGGCTGGTCCAACTACTACGTCAAACCGGCGACGTCGACGCTGAAGGCGGTGAGCCGGCCGCGGGCGGCGGACTGGGTGTCCCTGGCCTGGCCGTCGGCCCAGCGGATCAGTGCCGTCACGGCGAACTTCGTCGTGGACGCGAACCTGGCGCTGCCGGTCGCCGTCGAAGTCTCCTGCCGCACCGCGCGGGGTTTCGAGCCGGTGCGGAACCTGCGGATCACGTGGGGGACCGGTTCGAACGACCCGACGTCGTTCGCATTCGATCCGGTCGTCACCACGGAAGTGCGGGTGACGATGACCGCCCGGGGCTTCCTGCGGATCAGCGCGCTGCTGGCCCGGTGAGGCGCGGGTCCGGCGGGGCGCACCCCCCGCCGGACCCGGTGGTCACCGGCTACAGGGCGCGAGCGCGTCGAGACCCTGCGGCTTGGCCGCGTTGCGGCCGATGGCGGTGGCGATCCGGTTGATCGTCGCCACGCGCTTGTCCTCGAGCGGGCCGAGGATGGCGTTCTGCACGAAGTTCGGGCCGCCCTGGCCGACGGTCGTCTGCAGGCGGTTGTTCGCTTCGGAGATCTGGGTGTTCAGCAGCTCGAGGTTGCGCTGCACCTCCGCCTGGGCCTGGGCGGGGATGGCCGGGAGCTTGCCCGCCACGTCGGGGCAGGAGATCTTGCCGACCCCGGCGTTGCCGGTGTTGCCGCTGTTGCCCGTGTTCCCGCTCTGGCCGCCGTTGCCCGTGCCCTGGGCCGGTGCGGGAGCCGGCGCGCCGGCACCGGCGCCCGTGCCCGACTGCCCGCCGACCGCGCACGTGGCCAGCCCGTCGAGGCCCTGCGGCTTCTCGGCCCGGCGCCCGATCGAGATGGCGATGCGGTCGATCGTCGACTTCCGCTTGTCCGCCAGCGGGCCGAGGATGGCGTTCTGGACGAAGTTGGGACCGCCCTGGCCGACGGTCGTCTGCAAGCGGTTGTTGGCTTCGGCGATCTGGGTGTTCAGCAGGTCCAGGTTGCGTTGCACCTCGGCCTGGGCTTGCGCGGGGATGGCCGGGAGCTTGCTCGCCACGTCGGGGCAGCTGATCTGGCCGACGGCGGCCTGGCCGCCCGAGGCGGCGTTGGCGGCGCCGGGCTGGCCGAAGGTCGTGGCGACCGCCAGCGCTCCACCCGCGATCGCGAGGGCGAAGACCCCGGTCGCGATCTTCGTCCGCCGGGACAGGCGGTGTCGTCCACCGGAAGCAGGCATGAATGACTCCGTTTTCGTGCGTGAGTTAGCGTGAACATATGGGTACTCCGCCGTGTTCGGGGGATACGGCGGGGTTCTTTGATGGGGCGGACCTATCTGGTCGCCGACGCCCATGGTGGCTTCTCCACCAGGGGTTTGTCCAGTGTGATCGACACGAAAAAGAAGATGTGAACCATTTCGAACCGGGGCACGTGTACCCCTGTGACGGCGGCATCTGGCTGCATTGCTTTGAGTGATTCAGCGGCGTACCGGAATTGTCGTACGCAATTTCGGCGTGCGCGCGCGGGCTTGACGCGGGCCACCGTGTCCTCCTAGCTTCGACATACCGACCGGTCGGTGTCCAAAGGAGGCCACTGCATGAGCTGGTACGACGCGAAGCCCTGGCTCGCGAGCTACGACGAACGCGCGCGGGCCGCGGGGCCGGCGAAGCCGACGACGTTGCCCGAGTCGTTCCGCCGGGCCGTGGACCACGTTCCGGACCGGGCGGCGATCGCGTACTTCGACGCGCGGCTGACCTACCGCGAGGTCGACGAGCTCTCCGACGGTGTCGCGCGGTACCTGGCGGCCCACGGCTTCGCCCGCGGCGACCGGCTCGCCCTGGTGCTGCAGAACATCCCGCAGTTCGTCATCGCCCTGCTCGGCGCGTGGAAGGCCGGCGGGATCGTCGTGCCGGTCA
Source organism: Amycolatopsis sp. NPDC051716 (assembly GCF_040681595.1). Classification (NCBI taxonomy): domain Bacteria; kingdom Bacillati; phylum Actinomycetota; class Actinomycetes; order Pseudonocardiales; family Pseudonocardiaceae; genus Amycolatopsis; species Amycolatopsis sp. NPDC051716. The sequence continues at coordinate 6,269 of NZ_JBFAZA010000034.1, forward strand.
ACCCGATGTACCGCGACCGCGAGCTCACGCACGTGTTCACCGACGCCGGCGTCAAGGCGGTCGTCTGCTCGCAGCGCGGCTGGAACGCCTACATCGGCGAGACGGCGGCCACGAACGGGGTCGGCATCGCGCTCACCACCAGCGAACTCGAGTTCCAGACCCGCGACGACGAGCGCGTCCTGGCCAAGGTCGAACGGGAGGAGACGCCGGGTGCGGCCGAGCTCCTCGACGCCGCGGCCACGCCGGGCCCGAAACCCCCGGAGCCCGCCTTCGCCCTCGACGACACCGCGTTGATCAGCTACACCTCCGGCACCAGCGGCACGCCGAAGGGCGCCACCAACACCCACGGCAACGTCGGCACCAACGCTGCGGCCCTCGGCTCGTTCAGCGGCCTGGCCGCCGGCTCGACGCTGTTCGGGCTCGCGCCGCTGTTCCACATCACCGGCATGGTCTGCGAGGTCGGCTCCGCGATCGACATCGAAGGCACCCTGGCCCTGGCCTACCGCTTCGAGCCGGGGGTCGTGCTCGACGCGTTCCTCGAGCACCAGCCCTCGTACACGGTCGGGCCGTCCACGGCCTACATGGCGCTGATGGCGCACCCGTCGTTCAGCCGGGAGCACTTCGCTTCGTTCGCGCTGCTGTACTCCGGCGGCGCCGCGCTGCCGCCCGCCGTCGTCGAGGCCTTCCGGGCGAAGACCGGGCACTACATCCACAACGGCTACGGCCTCACCGAAACCACGGCGGGCTGCGTCGTCGTCCCCGGCACCCTCGAGGCGCCGATCGACCCGGAGTCGGGCACGATCTCGATCGGCCTGCCGGTGCCGGACACGATCGTCCGGATCCTCGGCGAGAACGGCGAGGAGCTGCCGCCCGGGCAGGCGGGCGAGATCGCCGTCGAGGGCCCGATGGTCGTCTCCGGCTACTGGAACCGCCCGGACGCCACCGCCGAGGCGCTGCCCGGCGGCCGGCTGCTCACCGGCGACATCGGGTTCATGGACGAGCGTGGCTGGGTCTACGTCGTCGACCGCAAGAAGGACATGATCAACGCGTCCGGGTTCAAGGTCTGGCCCCGCGAGGTCGAAGACGTCCTGTACACGCACCCGGCGGTCCGCGAGGCCGCCGTCGTCGGGATCGCCGACGCCTACCGCGGCGAGACGGTCAAGGCGTACGTCAGCCCGGCGCCCGGGGCGACCGCCGATCCCGCGGAGCTGGTCGCCTGGTGCAAGGAACGGCTCGCCGCCTTCAAGTACCCGCGCACCATCGAAGTCCTCGACGAGCTGCCGAAGACCACGAGCGGCAAGATCCTGCGCCGCGAGCTGCGGGCCCGGGGGTAGCGCGGTGATCGAGACCGCCCGCGGCGCGATCGCGCCCGAAGCGCTGGGCCGGGTGCTGATGCACGAGCACCTCTTCGTGCTGAGCCCCGAATTCGCCGAGAACTACCCAGAGCACGAAGGGTTCCGAGAGGACGAGCACGTCCCCGAGGCGATCCGGCGCCTGAAGGAGCTGAAGGAAGCCGGGATCGACACGATCGTCGACCCGACGGTGATCGGGCTGGGCCGCTACATCCCGCGCGTGCAGCGGGTCGCGGCCGAGGTCGACGTCAACATCGTCGTGGCCACCGGGCTCTACACCTACAACGACGTGCCGCACTACCTGCACTTCCGCGGGCCCGGCACGCTGCTGCAGGGCGAAGACCCGCTGGTCGGGATGTTTATCGGGGACCTCCGCGACGGCATCGCGGGCACCGGCGTCAAGGCGGGCCTGCTCAAATGCGCGACCGACGAGCCGGGCGTGACGCCCGGCGTCGAACGCGTGCTGCGCGCGGTGGCGAAGGCGCACGCCGAGACGGGCGCGCCGATCATGACCCACACGCACGCGGGAACGCGGCGGGGGCTGGAGCAGCAGGCGATCTTCGCAGCGGAAGGCGTCGACCTCACCAAGGTGCTCATCGGGCACTCGGGCGATTCGACCGACCTGGGGTACCTCACCGAGCTCGCCGACTCCGGCTCGCTGCTCGGGATGGACCGGTTCGGCCTGGACCTGCTGCTGCCGTTCGAGGAGCGGGTCGACACCGTCGCGGCGCTGTGCGAACGCGGCTACGCGGGCAGCATGGTGCTCTCGCACGACGCGTCGTGCTACATCGACTGGCTGCCCGCCGCGCAGCTGCCCGCGATCGCGCCGAACTGGCACTACCTGCACATCACCCGGGACGTGCTGCCGGCGCTGCGGGACCGCGGGGTGTCCGAAGCGGACATCACGACGATGCTCGTGGACAACCCGCGGCGGTTCCTGTCGTGGCGTTATCCTGGTGCGTCCTGAGAGGGGGTTCGCGGTGACCCGAGCAAGCACCCGCAAGCCGGGCGAGGCCACCGGCGACGACCAGGCCGCCGTGCCCCGGCGGCTGCTGGAGCACGCCACGAAGCTGTTCGCCAAGAAGGGTTTCGACCGCACGTCCGTCCAGGAGATCGTCGAGGCGGCGGGCGTCACCAAGGGCGCGATGTACCACTACTTCGGCTCGAAGGACGACCTGCTCTACGAGATCTACGCGCGCGTCCTGCGCGAGCAGACCCGCCAGCTGGAGAGCGTGGCCTCGTCGGGCGCGCCGCTGCGGGAGCGGCTGGCGGCGGCGGCGTCCGACGTCGTGGTGTCGAGCATCGACAACCTCGACGACAACACGATCTTCCTGCAGTCGATGCACCAGCTGTCCCCGGACAAGCAGAAGGCGGTGCGGGCCGAGCGGCGCAAGTACCACGAGCGGTTCCGCGGGCTGGTCGAGGAGGGCCAGGCTTCCGGCGAGTTCCGCACGGACAAGCCGGCCGACGTGGTGGTGGACTTCTTCTTCGGGTCCGTGCACCACCTGGGGTCGTGGTACCGCCGGAGCGGCTCGCTGACGGCCCGCCAGATCGGCGACCACTACGCGGACCTGCTGCTCGACGCCCTGCGGCCACCTGGTTAGTTCACGGGGTGACCGAGTACCCGCCGCTCCCCGTCGTCGACGACCTGACCGGACCGGAGCGGCAGCTGCTCGACGCCGCCCGGCACGGCCGTTCGTTCGCGGCCGGTGCCCCGGTGCGGGCGCTCGTGCTGCGGGAACTGCTGCTCGGCCTCCGGGGCCCGGTGGACCCCCGGGGGGTGCGGGTGGAACGAACCCGGATCACCGGGGAGCTCGACCTCGACGACGTCGAGGCCGTCGCCGGGCTCGCGCTGGTGGACTGCGTGCTGGCCGAACCGATGAGCGCCCAGCACGCCCGGCTGCCGTGGCTGGACCTGTCCGGCAGCGAGCTGACCGGCGGCTCCGGGTGCGCGCTGGACGCCGAGGGCCTGCGGGTGGACGACCTGCGCCTGACGGGCACCCGGATGTCCGGCTCCGGGGAGTACGGCGCGCTCTGCCTGCTCGACGCCCGGATCAGCGGCCGGACCCGGCTCTCCGGCGCGGAGTTCACCGGCGCGGACGGGCCCGCGCTCTACTTCGACGGCCTGCGGAGCGGTGCGCTGCGGGCCGCCGGCCTGCGGGCGACCGGGGCGGGTGAGCTGGGTGCGGTCCGGCTGCTCGGCGCGCGCGTCGACGACCAGGCCGACTTCGCCCACGCCGTCCTCACCAACGAGTCCGGGCCCGCGCTGAACGCCGACGGCCTGGTCGTCGGCGACAGCCTGCTCCTGACCGGGGCCACGGTGACCGGGGAGCTCCGCCTGCCCGCCGCCCGGCTCGGGGAGGCCGACCTGACCGGGAGCACGCTGCGGGGCGGCGGCGGGACCGCGTTGGAGGCCGACCGGCTCCACGCGGGGGAGCTGCGCCTCGGCGAGGTCGCGGCCACCGGCTCCGGGGCCGCCACGATCAGCCTGACCGGCGCGCGGGTCGACGGGCAGTTCACCTTCGACGGTGCCGTGCTCGTCAACGACGGCGGGCGCGCGCTGAGCGCCGACGGCATCCGCGTCGGCGACACCCTCTCCGGTGAGGGCGCGCGGGCGTCGGGTTCGGGCGAGTACGGTGCCCTCTGCCTGATCGGGGCGCACGTCGGCGGGCACGTCGACCTCGAGCGCGCCGAGCTCGCCAACGACACCGGCGCGGCACTGAGCGCCGACCGGCTCCGCGTCGACGGCTCCCTGCGCCTCGACGGGGTGACGGCGACCGGGTCCGGCGAGGTGGGCACGCTCCGCCTGCTCGGCGCCCGGATCGGCGGCCAGGCGACGATCGAGGACGCCCGGATCACCAGTGACACCGGCCCGGCGCTCTACGCCGACGGGCTGCGCGTCGAGGACAACCTGTACCTCGCGGGGACGCACGCCACCGGCGCCGGCGACCTCGGGGCGGTCCGGGCCCACGCCGCCGAAATCGGCAGGCAGCTGCTGGCCGAAGGGCTCGTGTGCGCGAACGGGTCGGGTCCCGCGCTGAGCGCCGACGACCTCCGCGTCGGCAACGACCTCGAGCTCAGCGGCCTGCGGGCGACGTGCTCGTCGGAGGTGGGCGCGGTGAGCCTGGTGGGGGCGCGGGTCGACGGCAGGGTGAGCTTCGACGGCGCCGAAGTCACCAACGACCGGGGGCCCGCGGTGCTGGGCCACCGCTGCCGGGTCGGGGCGAGCCTGGCGCTGAGCGGGCTGCGGGCGACCGGCTCCGGCGGCGACGCCACGGTCGCGCTGCTGGGCGTCCGCGTCGGCGCCGGGCTGACCTTCACCGGCGCGGAGATCGTCCACCGCGACGGCGGGACGCTTCTGAGCCTGGAGGACACCGTGGTCGAGGGTCCGGTCTTCTTCCCGGCCGAAGTGGTCGGCTCGGCCGGCCTGGTGTTCCTCGACGGGTTCCGGTTCGGTTCGCTCGAAGACGTCACCTGGCGGGAGTGGCTGGCGCTGATCGGGTCGCGCACCGCGGGCTACCGGCCCGGGCCGTACCAGCGGCTGGCCGCGGCGGAACGCGCGCACGGGCACGACGGCCCGGCCCGGGCGGTGCTCATCGCCCAGCAGCGCGACCTGCGGCGGCGGGCGCCCCAAGCGATCGGCGGGTGGCCGGCGCGGTGGTTCCACCGCCTGTGGGGATTCTTCGCCGGCTACGGCTACCGGGCGCGGCGGGCGGCCGCCGCGCTGCTGTTCGCCGTGGTCGCCGCCGGGGGACTGGGGTTCTGGGCCGGCCACGTGGCCGACGGGAGCCATCGGGCCGCCGAGCGCGTGGCGGCCTTCGAGGCGCCGGCGGGCACGCCGTGCACGACGGTGGAGCTCATCGGCGTCGGGCTGGACCGCGGGCTGCCGCTGTCCCCGGGCGTGGGCGGGCGGTGCGACCTCAACACCGGCGTCGGCTCCGGCGCGGTGTTCACGGTGGCGATCTGGGTGGTCCAGGCCGCGATCTGGGCGCTGGCCACGCTCGCGCTCGTCGGCTACACCGGGCTGGTCCGCAAGCCGGCCGGCGCCTAGCTCGACCACAGCCGGATCACTGGCGGGACACTCCGGCCCCGGCCCCCGAAACTCGACATCCGCCATGGCCGCGGTGACCTGCGTGCAGCTGTTGACGTTGCCGCCGGTCGGCACCACCGACAGTGGCCGGCGGTGGCGAAATCAAGGCAGGTCACGCCGCCTGCTTCGAGGACCGGCGCCTAGTGCCGCTGGACGTGGTCCAGCAGCAGCGCGCTCACCTCGTCCGGGGCCTCCATCGCCATCCACTGGCTGGCGCCCTCGATGATCTGGAAGCGGTACTCCGCGTCGATGTGGTGGACCGTCTGCTCGGCCGCGCTCTGGCTCAGGTACGGGTCCTCGCGGCCCCACAGGTACAGCGTCGGGACCTTGATGCGGCCCGCCGGGATGTCGAACTCGTCGTTCGTGGCCCCGCGGTACCAATTCAGCGTCGCCGTGAGGGCGCCCGGTTCGGAAAGGCGCGTCACCGTGCCTTCGACGATTGCTTTCGGAATGCGGCGGTTGTAAACAGCCCGTAATTGGGCGGCTTCGTCGCGTAAGAGGAAATTCTCGGCTTTGCCGACCGCGCGGCGGAAGAAGCGGATGTAGCCGAGGTCGTGGAACTGGCCGTCGTCGGTGGCCACCGCGCGCTGGAGGGCCGACGGGTGGGGCGTCGAGAGCACCGTCAGGGACCGGAGGCGCTCCGGGTGGGCCGCGGCGAGGGCCCAGGCCACCATGCCGCCCCAGTCGCGGGCGATCAGGTGGAAGCGGTCCGCTCCCTGGCTGGCGGCGAAGGCGAGAGCGTCGCCGACCAGGTGGTCGAGCGTGTAGTGCTCGACCCCCTCGGGACGCGCGCCCGCCGCGTAACCGCGCTGGTCGACGGCCAGCGCGCGGTAGCCGGCCTCGCCGAGGGCGTGGAGCTGCTCGGTCCAGGAGTCGGCGAACTCGGGCCAGCCGTGCAGCAGCAGGACCAGCTCACCCGAGGCGGGCCCGGCCGCGAGCGCGCTGTGGCGGTGACCGCCGATGGCGACGGTCAATTGTTCCAGCGCGCCGGCGTCGGCCGGCGCGACGGCTGTTTCCATGGCGCACACGTTAGATCCGGGCGACGACAAGAACCATGGGAAGAAGGGCATTTTTGTCACCCTTTTACCCGTGAAGTGGCCTGGCTCACAAATTTTCGCTCAGATGAGCGAAAATTCGGCAGGAAACTGAAGGTTCTTCATGAATTTCGGCCGGTCCCGGGAGGTCCTTCGCGTGCACCGGCGCGGGTCGGCGACGCCGTGCCGGGATGCGGCGCAGCACGGCCGGATGGGCTGCGAAACGCGGAAGCGGCCCGTCCCCACCCAGGGAACGGGCCGCTTCCGGGAAACTCAGGCGGGCAGGTCGATCAGGTCCGCCAGCCGGGCCCGGTGCCGGCCCGGGGTGCCGAGGGCGAGCTCGTCGGCCTTGGCGCGCTTGAGGTACAGGTGCGCCGGGTGCTCCCACGTCATCCCGATGCCGCCGTGCAGCTGGATCGCCTCCTCCGCCGCGTGCACGGCGATCGGGGCGTTGCGGGCCTGGGCCACCGCCACCGCGATCGGCACGTCGGTGCCCGTGGCCAGCGCGTCCGCGGCGTTGCGGGCCGCCGCGCGGGCGAGGACCAGGTCCGTGTACAGGTTCGCCAGCCGGTGCTTGAGGGACTGGAACCCGCCGACCGGGCGGCCGAACTGGTACCGGCCCTTGAGGTAGGTCACCGTCTCGGTGAGCGCCCACTCGGCGACGCCCGTCTGCTCCGACGCGAGGATGCCCGCCCCGAACAGCAGCGCCTGCTCCAGCGCCGCGGCGGCCTCCGGCCCCGAGGCGACCAGCGTGGCCGGGGCGTTGTCCAGGACCACGTCGGCCACGCGCCGCGTCAGGTCGAACGACACCAGCTCCGACACCGTCGCCGCCGACGCCTCGACCACGTACAGCGCCGGCCCGTCGGGGCCCGCGGCCGGGACGACCAGCAGGTCCGCCACCGACGCGTCGGCGACCGTGCCCACGCGGCCGCGCAAAGTGCCGTCCGCGGCCGCCGTCACCGACGACGGGAAGCCCGCGCCCGGCGCCGTCGACAGCGGCACCGCCAGCGCGCCGATCGCCTGGCCCGCCGCGAGCCGGCCGACGAAGTCACGCGCGCCGGCGTGCACCAGCGCCGTCGTCGCCAGCACGACGCTGCCGAGGAACGGCACGGGCGCGACACTGCGGCCCAGTTCTTCGGCCACCACGGCGACTTCGCGGGCCGAGGCGCCGTGGCCGCCCAGTTCCTCCGGCACCGCCAGCCCGGCCACGCCCACCTCGTCGGCCAGCGTGCGCCACAGCTTCAGGTCGTAGGGCTCGGCCGTCTCGACGCGCGCGAGCAGGGCTTCGGCGCCGGCCTTGGCCTTGAGCAGGTCGCGGACCGAGGCGCGCAGGTCCTCTTCGACCTCGGAATACAGCAAATCGGTCATCGGGGGAGGTCCTTCCAGGCGACGTCCTTGTCGACGCGCGGCTCCGAGGGCAGGCCCAGCACGCGCTCGGCGATGATGTTGCGCAGGACCTCCGAGGTGCCGCCCTCGATGGAGTTCCCCTTCGCGCGCAGGTAGCGGTAGCCGGCTTCGCGGCCGGTGAAGTCGACGATCGCCGGCCGCCGGAACGTCCAGTCGTCGTAGGCCAGGCCCTCTTCGCCGAGCAGTTCGACCTCCAGGCCGGTGAGCGCCTGGTTCAGCTCCGAGAACGCGACCTTCATGGCCGAGCCCTCCGGCCCGGGCGCGCCCGCGGTCAGCTGCTGGCGCAGCCGGGTACCGGCCAGCCGCAGCGTTTCCGCCTCGACCCAGTGCCGGACCAGGCGGTCGCGCAGCTCCGGCGTGCGCAGCTCGGGCCGCTCGCGCCAGGTCTTCGCGACGATCCCGATCAGGCCGCCTTCGCGCGGCTGGACGTACCCGCCGATCGCGACGCGCTCGTTCATCAGCGTCGTCTGCGCGACCTTCCAGCCCTCGCCGACCGCGCCGAGGCGCTGGGTGTCCGGGATGCGGACCTCGGTCAGGAACACCTCGTTGAACTCGGCCTCGCCGGTGATCTGGCGCAGCGGCCGCACCTCGACGCCGGGGGCGGTCATGTCGCACAGGAAGTACGTCATGCCCTGGTGCTTCGGCACGTCCGGGTCGGTGCGGGTGACCAGGATCGCCCACTGCGACTCGTGCGCGCCCGACGTCCACACCTTCTGGCCGGTGACGATCCAGTCGTCGCCGTCACGCACCGCCCGGGTGCCCAGCGCGGCGAGGTCCGAGCCGGCGCCCGGCTCGGAGAACAGCTGGCACCACACCTCCTCGCCGGTCCACAGTGGACGCAGGAAGCGCTCGCGCTGCTCCGGCGTGCCGAAGGCGAGGATGGTGGGCGCGGCCATGCCGAGGCCGATGCCGATCCGGCGCGGGTTGTTGTCCGGCGCGCCCGCCGCGGTGAACACTTCGTCCACGGCGGACTGCAGTGCGCGCGGCGCGTTCTGCCCGCCGAGCCCGGCGGGGAAGTGGATCCAGGCGAGCCCGGCGTCGAACCGGGCCCGCAGGAAGTCCATGCGGTCGGTGGACGCGGGGTCGTGCGCCGCCAGGAATTCGGTGGCCTGGCGGGTCAGGTCTTCGGCGGTGACAGTCACTTCGCGCCCTCCGAGAGGTACTTCTTCAGTTCGCGCCGGGCCAGCGAGCGCTTGTGGACCTCGTCCGGCCCGTCGGCCAGGCGCAGCGTGCGGTTCCCGGCCCACATCGCGGCCAGCGGGAAGTCCTGGCTGACCCCGCCCGCGCCGTGCACCTGCACGGCCTTGTCGAGGATCCACTCGACGGTGATCGGGGTGGAGATCTTGATGGCCTGGATCTCGGTGTGCGCGCCCTGGTTGCCGACGGTGTCCATCAGCCACGCGGTCTTGAGCACCAGCAGCCGCTGCTGCTCGATCTTGACGCGCGATTCGGCGATCCAGTCCTGCACCACGCCCTGCTGGGCGATCGGCTTGCCGAACGCCTCGCGCGAGATCGCGCGGCGGCACATGAGCTCCAGCGCGCGCTCGGCCATGCCGATGGCGCGCATGCAGTGGTGGATGCGGCCCGGCCCGAGCCGGGCCTGGGCGATGGCGAACCCGTCGCCCTCGCCGGCGATGAGGTTCTCGACCGGCACGCGGACGTCTTCGAAGAGCACTTCGGCGTGGCCGCCGTGGTCGCTGTCGTCGTAGCCGAAGACGTGCATGCCGCGCTTGACCGTGACGCCCGGTGTGTCGCGGGGGACCAGGATCATGCTCTGCTGCTTGTGCGGCGCGGCTTCGGGATCGGTCTTGCCCATCACGATGAAGATCTTGCACGCGGGGTTCATCGCGCCGGAGATGTACCACTTGCGGCCGTTGACGACGTACTCGTCGCCGTCACGCCGGATGGCCGTCTCGATGTTGCGGGCGTCGGAGGAGGCGACGTCCGGCTCGGTCATCGCGAAGGCCGAGCGGATTTCCCCGTTCAGCAACGGTTCCAGCCACTGCTTCTGCTGCTGCTCGTTGCCGAACATGGTCAGCACTTCCATGTTCCCGGTGTCCGGCGCGGCGCAGTTGAGCGCGGTCGGCGCGAGCCGGATGCTGCGGCCGGTGATCTCCGCCAGGGGCGCGTACTGCAGGTTCGTCAGGCCCGCGCCGTGGTCGCCGGGGAGGAAGAAGTTCCACAGGCCGCGCTTGCGGGCCTCGGCTTTGAGCTCCTCGACGACCGGCGGGATGGCCCACGGGTCGTCGCGTTCGGCGAGCTGCTGCTCGAACACCGGCTCGGCGGGGTAGATGTGCGAGTCCATGAACTCGAGGAGCCGCCCGCGCAGCTCCTCGGTCTTCTCGTCGAACGCGAAGTCCATTTACTTCTCCTCTTTGAGAATCTCGTTGCCGTGCGCGATGAGCGGCGCGACCCCGGCACCGACGCCTTCGAAACCCGCCCCGACCGTCTGGCCCTTGCTGAAGCGGTAGTAGATGCCTTCCAGGATCACGGCCAGCTTGAAGAACGCGAAGCTGACGTACCAGTCCAGCTGCGAGACGTCCCGCCCGGACAGCTCGGCGTAGCGGGCGACGACCTCGTCGGTGCCCGGGTAGCCCGGCGCCGAGCTGGCGTTGGACACGAACGGCAGCGACACCTTGTCGCGCTCGGCGTAGGCCACCAGCAGCGCGAGGTCGGTCAGCGGGTCGCCCAGCGTCGACATCTCCCAGTCGAGCACCGCCGAGATCCGGTCGTCGCCGTCGACCAGGACGTTGTCGAGGCGGTAGTCGCCGTGGATGATCGACGGCTCCCCGGACACCGGCACCGCCGCCGCGAGCCGGTCGTGCAGCTCGTCGACGCCCGGGAGGTCGCGGCTGCGGGAGGCGTCCAGCTGCTTCTTCCACCGCCGCAGCTGCCGTTCCAGGAAGCCCTCGGGGCGGCCGAAGTCGCCCAGCCCGACGGCGGCCGGGTCCACCGCGTGCAGGTCGACGAGCGTGCCGACCAGCGCGTCGGCCATCGCCCGGGTGCGGTCCGGGCCGAGTTCGCTCAGCTGGTCCGCGGTCCGGTAGGGCGTGCCCTCGACGAAGCTCATCATGTAGAAGGGTGCCCCGAGGACGTCGGGGTCTTCGCAGAGCAGCAGCGCTTCGGGCACCGGCACGGCGGTGTCGCGCAGGCCGGAGATCACCCGGAACTCTCGGCTCATGTCGTGCGCGGTGGGCAGCACGTGCCCGAGCGGCGGGCGGCGCACCACCCAGCGCGACCGGCCGTCGCCCACCACGTAGGTGAGGTTCGACCGGCCACCCTCCACGACGTCCGCGGTCAGCTCGCCGGCGGCCATCCCGGGCCGGTGTGCCTCCAGGTGGGCGCGCAGGCGGCCCAGGTCGAGTCCTGGCGGGTTCATGCGGCCTCCTCAAACTCCATTCCGGGGAGCATACCGACTGGTCGGTATGTCGTACAGTGGCCCGGCCGGGGAGCACCCCGGCCGGGTGGTCACGCCAGGAACCGGGTGACCCACTCGGCGACGCAAGCGGGCTTCGCTTCGCCGTCGATTTCGACCGTCCACTTCGACACCGCCTGCTTGCCGCCCGGGATGTCGGTGATCTCCACCAGCTCCGCCCCGGCGCGCACCTTCGAGCCGACCTTCACCGGCTGCGGGAAGCGGACCTTGTTGAGGCCGTAGTTGATGCCCATCCTGATGCCGTCGACCCGGTAGATCTTCGGGCCGAACGCCGACAGCAGCGACAGCGTCAGGAAGCCGTGGGCGATGGTGCCGCCGAACGGGCCCGCGGCCGCCATCGGCTCGTCGACGTGGATCCACTGGTGGTCGTCGGTGGCGTCGGCGAACTGGTTCACGCGCTCCTGGGTGATCGTCAGCCACTCGCTGTACCCGAGGTGCTCGCCGGCTGCGGCGGCGAACTCGTCGAGGGTGCCGAATACGCGCATGTGCTCAGTCCTTCGGTCCGCCGGCGACGTAGATGACCTGGCCGGAGACGAACCCGGCGCCCTCGCTGACCAGGTACGACGCCAGGTTGGCGATGTCCTCGGGCGTGCCGACGCGCTGCACCGGGATCTGCGACGCGGCCGCCGCCTTGAAGTCCTCGAAGCTCATGCCGAGCCGCTCGGCGGTCGCCGCGGTCATGTCGGTGGCGATGAAGCCCGGTGCGATCGCGTTGGCGGTGACGTTGAACTTGCCCAGCTCGATCGCGAGGGTCTTGGTGAAGCCCTGCATGCCGGCCTTGGCGGCGGCGTAGTTGACCTGGCCGCGGTTGCCCAGCGCCGAGGTGCTCGACAGGTTGACGATCCGGCCGTACTTCTGCTCGGTCATGTGCTTCTGCACCGCGCGGGTCATCAGGAAGGAGCCCTTGAGGTGCACGTCGAGCACGGAGTCCCACTCCTGCTCGGTCATCTTGAAGATCAGGTTGTCCCGGGTGATGCCGGCGTTGTTGACCAGCACGACCGGCGGCCCGAGCTCGTCGGCGACGCGGGCGACGGCCGACTCGACCTGCTCGGCGTCGCTGACGTCGAGGGCGACCCCGACGGCCTTGCCGCCCTTGGCGACGATCGCCTCGGCGCCCTGCTTGACGCCGGCCTCGTCCAGGTCCAGCAGCCCGACGGCGAAGCCGTCATCGGCCAGCCGGGCGGCCACGGCGGCGCCGATGCCGCGGCCGGCACCGGTGACCACGGCGACGCGGGAAGGGGAATCGGTCACGGGGGACCTCCTCGTCGTTGAGAAACGGGCTCGTGCCCGCGAGCCTACTAAGCGGTTGGTCACTTGGCGATACGCGGGAGGAGATCCCGATGTGACGTAGGCACGCGCAGGAGCTTAGCCGGGCCGGCGGCGCGAAGCCGCCTGCTCCGGGTGGGGGAACCGGTTCGGGTGGGGTGATCGGCTCCGCTACTTGTGATGTTCAGGGACGTTGTCCCGAGTTGAGGTGACCCGGTGACGGCCTGTCCGCTGACAGGTGGCCCGGTCCAGATCGCCGATCGGCTCGGCCTGCTCGCATCCACGGCGCACGCGGTGCTGGTGCGCTGCCGGATCAACCGGCTCTCCCGGATCGACCGGGCCACCGGCAAGCCGCTGCGCCGCTACGAACACGACCGTCCCGGCTCGCTGATACCGGGCAAGCCCGCAACGCCTACCACAACCCCAAGATCGGGACCGGGTTCGTGCACACGGTTCTCGTCGACCCCACAGCTCAACCGGCGGCAAGCCACCGGTCACCCGGCTGACCGACCTCCCTGGACAGCACAGCTACTCGAACACCCCGTAGCCCGCGACGGCGTGGGCCCGGACGCCGTCCAGGTCGAGTTCCACGCCGATGCCGGGCGTGTCCGGAAGCGTGATGTAGCCGTCCTTGACGATCGAGCCGCTTCCGTCGGGGGCGTGGACGTAGCTGTCCCACACCGCGCGCTCCTCCAGGGCGTGCCATTCCTGGACGAAGAAGTTGGGGATCGCCGCGCACTGGTGCGACGTGGCCATCGTGCCCAGCGGCGTCGACACCAGGTGCGGGGCGAACGGGATGTAGTGCAGCTCCGCGAGGTTGGCGATCTTCTTGGCCTCCGCGAGCCCGCCGCACTTGGGCACGTCCGGCTCGATGACGTCCACGGCGCCGCGTTCGAGCAGCTCGCGGAACCCCCACCGCAGGTAAAGGTTTTCTCCGGCGCAGATCGGGGTGCGGGTCTGTTCGCGCACGCGCACCAGCGCGTCGACGTTCTCCGCCGGCAGCGGCTCCTCGAGCCACATCAGGCGGAACGGCTCGAGCTCCCAGGAGATCCGGCACGCGCTCGGCACGTCGTAGCGGGCGTGCAGGTCGATGGCCAGGTCGACGTCCGGGCCGATCGCGTCCCGGACCGCCGCCACGCGCTCGACCATCGAGCGCAGTTCGGCGGCGTTGACCGTGTGGTTGAAGGCGTCGAACTTGGCCGGGTGGTGCAGGTCGTCGATGTCGAACTTGAGGGCGGTGAAGCCTTCGGCGACCATCCGCTGGGCCCGGTCGACGCACCCGGCGACCGAGCCCGCCGGGTCGTCGCCGTCGCCGCAGTCGGCGTAGAGGCGGATGCGGTCGCGGAACTTCCCGCCGAGCAGCCGGTGGACCGGCTGCCCGGCGGCCTTGCCCGCGAGGTCCCACAGCGCGAGCTCGATGCCGGACAGGGCGATCACGAACACCCCGCTCTGCGCGCCCGCGAAAACCTTGCTGCGGCGCAGTTTTTCCCAGCACCGCTCGACGTTGCGCGGGTCCTCGCCGATCAAGAGCGGCGTCAAGGACCGGATCATCCCGACGACGGCACCCGCGCCGGCGTCGGGATTGGCTTCGCCGAACCCGCTGAGGCCCTCGTCGGTGTCGATCCGCACCAGGGTGGCCTGACCGTGGTAGGCCACCACCGCCGTCGTCACGTTCACGATCCGCATTGCTCTCCCGCCGCCGGGTAGTGCCGAAAAACGGACTGTCGCGAAGTCCAACTTGTCCTATAAGCTGATGACATGCCAAGGAGACAAGAGTCTCCGGACGCTGTCAAGGTCCGGACTCTTCCGGTGCAGGTGGCGGCCCACCTGACCCGGCGCATCGTCAGCGGCGAAATCGAAGACGGCCGGGCGCCGTCGGAACTCGAGATCTCGAGCGAGTTCGGGGTGTCCCGCGTGGTGGCGCGGGAGACGCTCAAGATCCTCGCCTCGCTCGACATCGTCGACGTCGCGCAGGGCCGCCGCGTCGTCGTGCGGCCGCGCGCGGAGTGGGATTACCTGAACCCGTTGCTGATCGAGTGGCTGCCCGCGGAGCTCGTCGACGAGCTGCTGCAGGAACTGCACCAGATGCGCGCGCTGCTCGAGCCCGAACTGGCCGCCATGGCTGCGGCCAGCATCACCGACGAGACGCTGGAGCGGCTCCGGGGCGAGATCGGCCGCATGGCGGCGCTCGAGGCGGATCCCGAGGCCTACCTCGAGGTCGACCACGAATTCCACATGGAGATCTGCCGGGCGGCCGACAACCGCATCCTCGACCGGATCATGTACTCCGCCCGCTGGCTCGGCACGGCCAGCCGGCGCGTCACCAACGAGGCGCCGGCCGGGCTGCGCCGCGCCACCGCCCAGCACACGGAGATCTACGAGGCCCTCGTGGCGCGCGACCCGGCAGCGGCCCGCGCGGCGATGCGCACGCACTTGAGCAACAACTACTCCACGCTCCTCGCGGAGAAGGGGCAGCGAAGCAAGCGGGCCGCCAAGCGGCGTTAGGACACTGCACGACCGAGCTCCGCCAACCGTTGACGAGGACGGACGAGGCATGGCAGCACCGGTGATCCCGCCGATCCGGCTGGGGCTGATCGGCACCGGCCTCGCGGTCGAAAAGCTGCACTGGCCGGCGTTGCGCGGGCTCGCCGACCGGTTCGCGGTCACCGCGTTCACCGACTCCTCCGCCGAGCAGGGCAGGCGGTTCGCCGGGTACAGCGGGACCGATCCGGCCCGGGCCGTCGCCGGCCGGGCCGCGCTGCTCGCCCGCGAAGACGTGGACGCCGTGCTGATCTCGGTGCCGATCCCGCACCTGTACGAAGTGGCGCGAGACGCGCTCACGGCCGGCAAGGACGTGTTCTGCGAGAAACCGGCCGGTGCCGACGCGGAGCAGGCCGCGGCCTTCCTCGCCCTGGCGGCCGGGCACCCGGACCGCACCTTCATGGTGGGCGAGAACTACTTCTACCGCGACGACCTGCGTTACGCCCGCGCGTTGCTCGACGAAGGCGCGATCGGCCGCCCGCACCTGATGGCGTGGCGGTACGCCGTGCGGTCGGTGCCCCGTGCGGGCGGGTTCACCGGCACGCCGTGGCGGCAGCGGCCGCAGTACCGCGGTGGCGTGCACCTCGACTTCGGCGTGCACCACATCGCCCAGATCCGGCTGCTCTGCGGCGACATCGCGCGGGTGCACGGTGCCGTGCAGGCGGCCAACAGCACGATCGACGCACCGTCGGACCTCGCGCTCAACCTCGTCTTCGCCGGAGGCGCCATCGGCAACTACACCGCGTCCTTCCCCGACATCCCGGTGCCGCCGGAACCCAACGAAATGCGGCTGTACGGCACCGAGGGCGTGCTCGTGCTCGCCGGATCCGAGCCGGAGTGCCGCGTGACGCGCAGCGGCCCCGACGCCACCACCCACACGACAGTCTTCCGCGGCAGCGACAACGGCTACCGCGCGGAGCTCGTCGACTTCGCCGACGCCGTGCAGTTCGGCGTGCGGCCGGTCGGCAGCGTTGCCCAAAGCGTGGCCAACGCGCTGGTCGTCCAGCGGGCGTTCGACTCCGCGGAACGGGCGGCCGCGCTGGCGCTCGACCCCGTGCCCGGCGCGGGCCCGGTGCCGCTGTGGCGGCCCCGCGGATCGACCGGGCTGTTCGACGGCCTGCCAGGACAACGCATCAGCAGTTCGGCGTCCTTCGCCGCTTGAACGACCCACAGCTCGACAGACACACAGCTCGGTAGCCCCACAGCTTGCTGGACCCGCAGCGCGGCACTCGCCCCGCTGCCCCGCCGGTTGCACCGTCGCCCCGTCGGTATGAGGAGTTGTCATGGAAGAGAACACGGACTGGTCGAGACGCTCGTTCCTCGGGCTGAGCGCGCTGGGCGTGCTCGGTCTCGCCGGCTGCGGGAGCGGTCCCGCCCCCGCGCCGCAGGTCGACGTCCAGGTGCCGAAGGCGCTGCTCGACCAGGCAGCCGCGCTCCGCGGCGGGTCGGTGGGGATGCTCTCGCAGAAGCTGTACGCGGAGGCCGCCAACAAGGCGCTGGACAAGTCGCTGCAGGTGTTCGCCTCCGCCACCGGCACCACGGTCCGCAACGACCTGGTCTCCGGCGACGCCGGCGACATGGTCGCGAAGATGGACGCCGACGTGAAGGCGGGCACCGCCCGCGATCTGGCTTTCGTGAGCGACCGGCGGTTCGTCGGCCAGCTCCACAACCTCGGCGCCCTCACCGATGTCACCGACGTGGTCACCGAGATGAAAGCGCTTTACGGCGAACCGGCGACGGAGGCGAACGACTACTGCGTGTTCGACGGCCGCTGGTTCGCGATCCCGTACCACTTCATCGCGTCCGGGATGTACCTGCGCAAGGACTGGTACCAGGAAAAGGGCCTCCCGCTCAAGCCCCACTACACGTGGGAAGAACTGCGCGACAACGCGCTGGCGGTCTCCGACCCGGCGAAGCGGCGGTTCGGCTGGGGGCTCACGGTGAACCGCTCCGGCGACGCCAACGGCTTCATCGCGAACGTCATCAACACCTACGGCGGGGCGATCGCGGACAACACCGGCACGAAGGTGGTGTTCAACTCGCCGGAGACCGTCGCCGCCGTCACGTTCATCGGCGACATCTACACGAACCCGAAGTACAAGCCGATGCTGCCACCCGGGATCGGGAGCTGGACCGACTCGAGCAACAACGAGAACTGGCTGGCCCAGATCCTCGGGCTCACGCTCAACCAGTTCAGCGTCTACGCCGACTCTAAGACCAAGAAGAACCCGGTGTACGCCAACACGCACGTGTTCAACGGCGCCACCGGACCGGCGCTCGACCGGCCGCTGGCGTACGGCGAGTCCAACTCGTTCGTCGTGTTCAAGGGGGCGAAGAACCCCGCCCTCGCCAAGCTGGTGGCGAAGTTCATGGTCGGCGGGAGCGCGCTGCTGGGGGTCGCGAAGGAAGCACCGTGCCTGGTCAACCCCTCGTGGGACAAGGTGTGGGACTCCGACCCGTACTATACGAGCGGTGATCCGGCCTTCCCCGCGTTGCGGGAGCAGACCCGCGCGCAACTCCCGGTGACCACCAAGACCGGCTACGCGTTCCCCCAGACCCCGAGCCCCGGCGAGCAGGCCGCGACCGCCGCCTACCTGCTGACCGACATGATGCAGTCGGTCATCCAGGGCACCCGGCCGGCCGACGCCGTCGCCGCGACCCACGGCCGGATCGTCCAGATCTTCGAGCAGCAGGGCTACCGGCAGTGACCGTCCTCCGTCCGAAAAGGACACCCCCGGCGCCGGTCCGCCCGGCGCCGGGCGGGTCGTCCTCGCTCACGCCGACGCAGCGGCGGCTCGGGCGCGACTGGCGCCTCGCCGCCGTGTTCATCGGGCCGACGCTGGTGCTGGTGGCCGGCCTGATCCTGGTCCCGATCGTCAGCTCGGTCCTCACCAGCGTCACGGAGCGCCACGGTGCGGAGACGGTCTTCGCCGGGCTGGACAACTACACCGCCCTCATCGACGACGCCTTGTTCCACAAGGGTGTGCTCAACTCGTTCGTCTTCACCGCCTACGCCGAGATCTTCAAGGTGGTCTTCGGGCTCATCGCGGCGTTGATGCTGCACCAGATGCGCCGCGGCCGGGCGATCATCGCCGGGGTGATCCTGCTGCCGTGGGTGATCCCGACGGTCGTCACGGCCTTCACCTGGCGGTCCCTGCTCGACCCGATCTTCGGCAGCGTCAACGTCCTGCTCACCGACTCCGGGATCGGGCCGGCGCTCGCGGCGATCGGGCTTGTCGACAAGTGGCCCGCGGAGTGGCTGTCGGACCCCGCGCTCGCGATGCCGGCGGTCATCCTGGTCAACGTCTGGAAGGGCATCCCGTTCTTCACTGTGACGTTCCTCGCCGGGCTCAAGGCCATCGACGCCAACCTCCACGAGGCGGCGATGGTGGACGGCGCTTCGCCGTGGCAGCGCTTCCTGCACATCACGCTGCCCGGCCTGCGTCCGGTCATGATCGTGACGGTGCTGCTGTCGTCGATCTGGACGTTCAACAACTTCGACCTGATCTGGCTGATGACCCAGGGCGGCCCGGGGGACGCCACCGCCCCGTACGTGATGGTGGCCTACTCGAAGGCCATCCAGCAGCTGCAGCTGGGCGCGGGCGCCGCGGTCACGCTGGTGATGCTGCCGATCATCGCCGTGCTCGTGGTGATCCTCGTGCGGATGATGCGCCGCAGCGACCAGCCGGGCGCGGCCGACCTGGGGCGCCGGCGGCTGACCGACGCCCAGCGCAAGGCGCTGCCATGGGTGATCGTCGCGGGCTCGGTGCTCGTGCTGGTCTGGGCGTCGCCGCAGATCGTGGGGAAGGCCGCGCTCGTGCTGGGCGTGTTCGTGGTGCTCGCGGCCGCGGTCGGCCGGGTCGTCTCCGCGTTCGCCGCGCGCGGCAACCGGCTGGCGGCCCGCCTGGTCGCCGGCGGCGGCTCGGGGGTGGCGCTGGTGGGCCTGCTGGGGTTCGTGCTCGCCCCGATCTACTGGATGACGGTCACGGCCTTCAAATCCGACGACCAGATCGTCGCGCGCACCGACGACCTCTGGCCGACCCCGTGGAGCACCGAGCAGTTCACCAACCTGTTCACGGGCAAGGCGTTCGGCACCTGGTACCTCAACACGATCCTGGTGTCGGTGGCGTCCACCGTGATCGCCCTGGTCTGCGCGGCGCTGGCCGGCTACGCGCTGGCCCGGCTGAAGTTCCGGGGTTCGGAGAGCTTCACGGTGACGATCCTGCTCACCTACGTGATGCCGGGCGCGCTGCTGTTCATCCCGCTGTACCAGCTGATGAGCGGGATCGGGCTCAACGATTCGTTGTGGTCGCTCGTGCTCGCCTACCCGACGTTCACCCTGCCGTTCGCGACGTGGCTGCTCGTCGGCTACTTCAAGTCGATCCCGGCCGACCTCGAAGAAGCCGCGCTGGTCGACGGCTGCACGCGGTTCGGGGCGTTCCGCCGGATCGTGCTGCCGCTGGCGAAGCCGGGCCTGCTCGCGGTCGCGCTGTTCACGCTCACCAACGCGTGGAACGAGTTCCTGTTCGCCTTCGTGTTCATCACCAAGGACGGCTACAAGACGCTGCCCGTCGGCATGCAGTCGATGATCTTCGGTGACGTCGTGCCGCAGGGGCAACTGGCCGCGGCGTCGCTGCTGATCAGCATCCCGGTGGTGCTCATGTACGGCTTCGGGCAGCGGTTCCTGACCGAGGGCCTCACCGCGGGGGCTGTGAAGGGATGAGCGCCATCACGGAGGAGCACGTCGCCACGGCGTCCCGGCCGAGCGACCTGCGCATCACCGACCTGCGGGTGGCCAACGTGGCCGGCGTGCCGTTCCGCTCGTCGATCATCCGGATCGACACCAACCAGGGGCTGGCCGGCTACGGGGAGGTGCGCGACCAGGCCAGCGCGACCTACGCGCTCGTGCTCAAGAGCAGGCTCGTCGGGGAGAACCCCTGCAACGTCGACAAGATCTTCCGCAAGATCAAGCAGTTCGGGTTCCACGGCCGCCAGGGCGGCGGCGTCTCCGGCGTCGAGATGGCGCTGATGGACCTGGCGGGCAAGGCCTACGGAGTGCCCGCGTACGCGCTGATCGGGGGCCGGTTCCGGGACGACGTCCGCTGCTACGCGGACACGCCGTCGCTGCCCGACCCGCACGCGATGGGCGCCCGGCTGCTCGAGCGCAAGCAGCGCGGGTTCACGATGCTGAAGATGGACGTGGGCATCGACCTGCTGTGGGACGTGCCGGGGGCGCTGATCGCGCCGCCCGGCGCCCGCGAGGACGTCACGACGATGCACCCGTTCACCGGCATCCAGGTCACCGCTCGCGGCGTCGAGCACTTGGTGTCCTATGTGGACATCGTTCGGTCCGTGGTCGGTTACGACGTCGCGCTCGCCGCCGACCACTTCGGCCACATCGCCCTCGACTCCGCCATCCGGATCGGCCGTGCGCTGGAACCGTTCACGCTGGCGTGGATCGAGGACCTGATCCCGTGGCAGCTGACCGACCAGTGGCGGCAGCTCACCGAGGCCGTCGCCGTCCCGACGTGCACAGGGGAGGACATCTACCTCCTGGAAGGCTTCCGGCCGCTGCTGGACGCCGGTGCCATCCGCGTCGTGCACCCCGACCCGGCGACGGCGGGCGGCATCGCGGAGACCAAGCGGCTCGGCGACCACGCGCAGGAGCGCGGGATCGCGATGGCGCTGCACCTGGCGGCGTCCCCGATCGCGACGATGGCCTGCGTGCACCTGGCCGCCGCCACGGAGAACTTCCTCGCCCTCGAACACCACGCGGCCGAGGTGGACTTCTGGAGCGACCTCGTCACCGGCCTGCCCCGCCCGCTGATCCGCGACGGCCACATCACCGTGCCGGACACCCCGGGCCTGGGGTTCGGCGACCTCGACGAGGAGTTGCTGCGCCGCCACCTCGACCCGCGCGACCCGGTGTTCTTCGCGGAGACGTCGCATTGGGACAAGGAGTCGAGCCACGATCGGCTGTGGAGCTAGTGTCGCGCGTCGC
Source organism: Amycolatopsis sp. NPDC051716 (assembly GCF_040681595.1). Lineage (NCBI taxonomy): Bacteria > Bacillati > Actinomycetota > Actinomycetes > Pseudonocardiales > Pseudonocardiaceae > Amycolatopsis > Amycolatopsis sp. NPDC051716. The sequence goes on from NZ_JBFAZA010000034.1 coordinate 27,396, forward strand.
AAGTTGTTTGGCGTCCGGGAAGAGCGCCCCAATGTGGCCTTCGGTGCGTTGAACGCACCGAAGGCCGCCTTGGGTGCG
>NZ_JBFAZA010000034.1:27482-43732 GCF_040681595.1 Amycolatopsis sp. NPDC051716
GTAGGCCCCCCCTTGTGGGGCGTCGGGTGAGTACCCGCACACCGAAGGCCGCCTTGGGTGCGTTGAACGCAACCAAGGCCACATTGGGGCGCTCGGGGACCGGGCCGCTGTCGCTGAACTTCGGACGCGCGACACTAGGCGCCGCCCTGTTCGGCCCGCCACCGCTCGTACTCCGGCCGGGCCTCGTCCGACAGCGGGTAGTACCGCCGCAGGTCGCCGCCCTCGGACAGCCGGATTCGGGAAAACTCCTCCCACTCCGCGTGCTCCTGCGCGTGGGCCACCAGGGCGGGCGCGAGCTTGACCGGCACCACGACCGCCCCGTCGTCGTCGGCGACGACGATGTCGCCCGGCTCGACCAGCGTGCCGCCGCACGCCACCGGTACGTTGACGGCGGCCGGGACGATGCCGGTCTGGGCGTGGAAGTTCGGCGTGGCGCCGCGGATCCACAGCCCGAGGCCGAGCTGCTTGGCCTCGCCGGTGTCGCGCAGGCACCCGTCGACGACCACGCCGAGGCCGCCGCGGCCCTTGAAGTAGGTCAGCATCATCTCGCCGAACACGCCGCTTTCCATGTCGCCGCGCGCGTCGACGACGATCATGTCGCCGGGCCGGGCGTGGTACATGACGTGCCGGTGCAGCTGTTTCTCCGGCTCCTCGTATTCGTCGACGGGGTAACGGTCTTCCCGCTTCGGCAGGAACTGCAGCGTCAGCGCCGGGCCGGCCACGCGCACGCCGGGGGTCACCGAGACGGGGCCGCGGATGAAGGCGCTGCGGATGCCCATGCGGCTCAGCTCGCCGCTGGCCGTCGCGCTGCCGATGGCCGCGAGGGCCGCGCTGAGCTCGGCGGGCGGGCGAACGATGTCGGGCGTCTCGACCACGTCGGTAGCTCCCTTGTCCACGCTGACGGAAACTGTCGGAGTTCCTTACCCAGCCTAGTCCGGCGAACCCGCCGACGCCGGGACGAAGTTCGGCGCTTCAGGGCGTGAACCCGTTCTCCGGCAACGGCAGCGTGAGCCGGAAGCAGGCACCTTCCCCGAGCGTGGTCTCGAGTTCGACGTCGCCGCCGTGGGCGCGGGCGAGGGAACGGGCGATGGCGAGGCCCAGCCCGGCGTCGGCGCCGGGCGTGCGCGTCCGGGAGCGGTCGGCCCGGTAGAAGCGGTTGAAGACGCGGCCCGCCTGCTCGGCCGTCATCCCCGGACCCTCGTCGGCCACCTCGAGCACCGCGCGGCCGTCCGCCGTCCCGACCCCGATGCGCACGCGCGTGCCCGGTGGCGTGTGGGCGGCGGCGTTGCCCACGAGGTTGGTGACGACCTGCCGCAGCCGCGCTTCGTCGGCGTCGACCGGGGCCGGGCCGGGCGGGCCGGCGCCACCCGGGCCGGTCAGGGAAACGGCGCGGGCCGGGTCGAGGGCCCGCAGGTCGTGCCGGGCGTCGCCGGCGAGGGTGCGCAGGTCCATCGGAGCCCGGTCGAGCTGCTCTTCCGGTGCCTCGTCGAGCTGGGCGAGCAGCAGCAGGTCCTCGGTCAGCGCGGTGAGCCGGGTGGCTTCGCGGTCGATGCGGCGCATCGTTTCGTCCACATCGGACGGTCCGGCCAGCGCGCCCATCCGGTAGAGCTCCGTGGACCCCTTGATGCCGAACAGCGGGGTGCGCAGTTCGTGGCTGACGTCCGAGACGAAGGTGCGCATCCGCGCCTCGGACGCGGCCCGGTCGGCGAAGGCCCGTTCGAGCTGGCCGAGCATCGTGTTGAGCGACCCCGCGAGGTGCCCGATCTCCGTGCCGGGCGACGCGAGGTCCGGGACGCGCCGGGTGAGGTCGCCGCCGGCGATCGCCGCGGCCGTGTGCTCGATCCGGCGCAGCGGCCGCAGGCCCCGGCCGAGGGCGAGCCAGCCGGCCGCGGTCAGCACGACGAGCAGCGCGGCGCCGGTGACCAGGCTGCTCGTCCGCAGCTGGGCGATCGTGGCGTCGGCTTCGGCGAGCGGCGCGGCCGAAACGACCGTCCCGCCCCAGCGGGTGGCGGGCCGCGCGACGGCCCGCCAGCGCTGCGACCCGTCGATGGCGTCCAGGTCGACGGCCGTCCCGTCGGCCGGGACCGTGCGCAGTGCGTCGATCGGCGGCAGCGCCGCCCCGTCCACCCGCGACGAGTGGAGGCCGCCCGCCACCGCGCCACTCGCGTCGAGGTACACGACGTACGGGGTGCCGAACAGCGCGAGCGCGGGATCGACGAGATCGGGCCGCACGGCCGGGCTCGCGGCCGGGGGCGGCCCCGCCGCCAGGGAGATGAGCTCGGTCATCGAGCGCAGCTGGCCGTCGAGGCGGTCGAGCTGGAAGCGCTCCAGCTGCCCGGAAACCAGCGTGCCGATCAGGGTCAGGCCGGCGAGCAGCAGGCCGGCGGTGAGCAGCAGCAGCCGGGCCCGCAGGGAAAGCCGCCTCACCGGCGGGGCTCCCGCAGCACGTAACCCACGCCGTGCACGGTGTGGACGAGCTTCGGCTCCGCGGTGTCGACCTTGCGCCGGAGGTAGGAGATGTAGGTGTCGACGATGCCGGCGTCCCCGCCGAAGTCGTCGCGCCACACCCGGTCGAGGATCTGCGCCTTCGACACCACCCGCCCGGCGTTCTCCATCAGGTAGTGCAGCAACCGGAACTCCGTGGCGGACAAGCGGATCGCCTGCCCCGCGCGCGTCACCTGGTGCCCCTCGGCGTCGAGCGCGAGCGGGCCCACCGTGAGCACGGCCGCCGGGTGGCCCGCGGTCCGGCGGAGGATCGCGCGGATCCGCGCGATCAGCTCCGCCAGGTCGAAGGGCTTCGTCACGTAGTCGTCGGCGCCGAGGGACAGGCCGGTGACCTTGTCGGACTGGCGGTCCCGCGCGGTCAGGAACAGGACGGGCACCGGCGCGCCGTGGCCGGGGTGCCGCTCGCGCAGCCGCCGGACCACCTCGAAGCCGTCCATGTCCGGCAGCATGACGTCCAGCAGCACCAGGTCGGGCGGCTCCGCGGTGGCCGCGGCGACGGCTTCCCGCGCGGTGGCCGCCGACGTCACCCGGAAACCGGCGAACCGCAGCGCGGCGGAAAGCAGCTCGCGGACGGTGGGCTCGTCGTCCACCACCAGCAGCCGGGACGTCATCGCTTCCATACCCGCGAGGATACGGAGATCCCGTCGGCGAGCAGGGAGCCCGCGAAGCCGGCCACCGCGCCGCCCGCGAGCCCGGCCACCACCGCGAGCAGCGGGTTCGCCGTCACCCGCGCGGCGAAGACCGGCAGCGAGAAACCGAACGCGCCGACGGTGACGTCGACGGAAATCCGCGACAGCAGCGCCACGACGGCGAGCACGGCACCGGTCGCCGGAGCGAACCACCCGGTGAAGGCCGCGGCCCGGCGCAGCGGCCCGCCGGGCCGGCGGCGCCCGGCCGCCAAGGCGAGGCCCCAGCCCAGCAACACCACGGCCGACAGCCCGAGCAGCGGGCCGCCCGTGGGGACGGGCGCGGCGTGCAGCGCGCACGAGAACACGCCCGAGGAGCTGATCGTCCACGGCACGCCGAGCCCCAGCAGCACGGCTGCGCACACCAGCTGGGGGAGGGCGAGCAGGACACCCCCGGCCGCCGCCGCGCCGCCGAACGCCCACGCCACGGTCAGGCCCAGCACGGCAAGTCCGGCCGCCGGCCACCTCGCGGCCCGCAACCCCGTGGCCACAGCGGGGAATCGCGTGACGAGCCAGCAGATTCCGACGACCACCAGCGCCCCGGCCGCCGCACCCACCACCGTGGGACCGACGGCCACGGAGAATCCGGCGTCGAACCGGCCGGAAAGGGGCAGGTGCGCGGGACCGGCGGCTCGCCCGCAGCCGCCGGCACCACCCGCCGTGACGCCGTCCGGCATCGTCAGAGTTCCCCGGGCGAAGAGCGCGATCACGGCGAGTCCCACCGGCAGGGCCACCGCCGCCACGGCACCGCGGACGAGCACCCCGGCTTCGCGGCGCCGCAGCAGCAGCGACCCCAGCACCACCGCGCCCGCCAGGGAGACCCCCAGCGGCAGCACGTCGAGGCCGCCGCGCACGGCGATCGGGAGCCCACCGGCCGGGGTCGCGCCGGCCTCGGCCGAGCCGCCCGCGGCCAGCGCGACGGCCGCCGCCGTCAGCGCGCCGAGCCCCCCGAAGCGCCCGGCGCCCAGGAGGGCCAGGCCGGTCGCGGCGACCCCCGCCATGGCGAGCACCGCGGCGGCCGCCGCCAGCAGGCCCCGGCCCGCCTCCCGCATCACACGTCCCGGCGCTGGAAGACCACGAACGCCACGGCCAGCACGGCCGCGACCCCGGCGCACATCCCGGCCAGGTTCAGCCACGGGTGCGGGAAGTCCGAATCGGGGACCGTCTTGAAGACCGCCGCCGCGCCGAGCGTCGGCCAGTAGAAGAGCAGGCCGTGCAGCCAGGCCGGAAAGAGCCCCGCGAAGCCGGGGACCAGGAAGACGATCCCGACCAGGGTGGCGAGCGCGCCCGCCGTCGCCCGCATGATCGTGCCCAGCCCGACCGCGAGCAGCGCGATCGCCGCGAGGTAGAGCCCGCCGCCGGCCACGGCGGAAAGCACGCCGGAGTCGCCGATCCGCGCGTGCGGCACGCCATGGGCGGCGAGGACGGCCTGGCCGAGGAAGAAGGCGGTGAACATCAGCACCTGGCCCGCCACCACGGCGACCGCGACCGCCACGACCACCTTGGCCGCCAGCAGCCGGTGCCGCCGGGGCGTCGCGGTCAGGGACGTCCGGATCAGGCCGGTCGCGTGCTCGGAGGTGACGACGAGGATGCCGAGCACCCCGACGATGAGCTGCGCGACGATGTACGACGTCAGGCTGCGGCCGGTCGGGTCCCAGGGGTCGTCGCCGGGGTATTGCCGCGCGGCGGCGTTCATCGCGAGGGCGGTGATGCCGAGCCCGACCGCGAACAGGCACGCCAGGGTGTACCAGGTGGAACGCAGGCTGCGTACTTTGATCCACTCGGCGCGGACGGAGTGGGCGAAGGACACGCTCATGCGACGGCCCCCTGGTAGTCGGTGCGGTCCTTGGTCAGTTCCATGAAGGCGTCTTCCAGCGAGACGCGCTGCGGCGTGAGCTCGGCGAGCGCGACGCCGTGGTAGGCCGCCACTTTCCCGATTTCCGCGCTCGTCATGCCGGACACGACGAGCGACGCCTCGGTCCCTTCCCGCACGGCGGCCCCGGCGGTGGCCAGCAACCGCGCGAAGCCCGGCTCGGAGGTGCGGACGAGCACGGTGCCCTCACCACGCACGAGCTCGCTCACGGTGGTGTCGGCGACGAGCCGTCCCCGGCCGATGACGACGAGGTGATCGGCGGTCTGCGCCATCTCGCTCATCAGGTGGCTGGACACCAGCACCGCCCGGCCCTCGCGGGCGAGCGAGCGCATGAAGTCCCGGATCCAGCGGATCCCTTCGGGGTCGAGGCCGTTCACCGGCTCGTCGAAGATCAGCACCCGCGGATCGCCGAGCAACGCGGCGGCGAGGCCGAGCCGCTGCCGCATCCCGAGCGAGAACCCGCCCGCCCGCTTGCCGGCCACCCCGTCCAGCCCGGTCCGGCCGAGCACCTCACCGACCCGGCGGCGGGGGAGGCCGTGGCTCACCGCGAGGGCCAGCAGGTGGTCGTGGGCCTTCCGGGCACCGTGGACGGCACCGGCGTCGAGCAGCGCGCCCACCTCGGTGAGCGGCACGGGCAGGTCCCGGTAGCGGCGCCCGCCGATGGTGACCGAGCCCCGCGTCGGCGCGGCCAGGCCCACGATCATCTTCATGGTCGTGGACTTGCCGGCGCCGTTGGGCCCGAGGAACCCGGTCACCTGCCCGGGGTGGACGGTGAACGACAGGTCGTCCACCACGGTTTCGGGCCCGTACCGTTTGGTCAGGCCCCGGATTTCGATCGTCATGCCCCGAGCGTGGTGGCCCCGCCTGGCCAGATCCTGGGAGGTGCTGGGAGAACTCTGAGAATCCGGCCGTCAGGGGTGGCTCGGGCCGGGGGTCGCCCCGGAAATCGCAACCGGACCGCCGGGCCGGTCACGTCTTGCGCGCGACGCCGCCCGGGCGAACACGATCGTGTTCTGGGTGAGGAGGCTGAGGCCGAGCATCAGAAGCACGCCGGCTTCGGTCACCAGCGGCGATGCGCCGTGGCGCGCACCATAGGCGCCCAAGGCGAAGCGGAGCGCGATCGACAGTCCCCACAGCAGCACGGTCGCCGGCCCGTAGCGGTACCGGGACGCACCGGCGACGAGGTCGATCCGCACGGTACGGCCGCGGACGGCACCGAGCCCGATCGACAAGGCCAGGTCGGCGACCGCGAGCACGGCGTCGATGCCGTGGAGGGGGCGGCCGCCCGCCAGCGGGGGGAGTACCGCGGCGAGCCCGACCAGCACCACGATGCCCGGGAGCAGGAACAGCTTCCGCGGCCGCAGTTCCCGGCCGCGGATCCCGGTCAGGACGAGCAGTACCACCACGGCCGTGCCGATGACCATCGGCAGCGGTCCGGCGCCGTCGTCACGGGTGGCTTCGGCGTACTGGTGAATGAGCAGCACGGGCATCACCGTCCGGTGAGATGGGCCGCCACAGCCGACGACAAGGCGGTGCGGAACGACTCGTCGTGGCCCGGATCGTCCGGGTCGTGGCCGAGGCCCGCGAGCCAGGAACGCCGGCCGAGCGCGTAGCCGTAGGCGCCGGACAGGGCCAGCAGGACGACGGCCTCGATCCGGGCCCGGTCCGGGCGCCGCGGTTCCGGCAGCACGTCGCGGATGCCGTGCTCGATGGCGTCGACCAGCTCGGCCAGGTTCGCCGACGAGGAGGTGCCGAGGTCGTCGGCGTGGAGCTGGGACCACGTCCACAGCCGGACGTACCGCGCGTCCGTGAGCGTGTCGAAGAGGACCTTCGTCATGCCCTCCGCGTACGGCACTCCGTTGTCGGCCCGCATCCGGTCCCGGACGCGTTCGCGCTGCCGCTCGTTCTCGCGGCGCAGCACCGCCTGCACCAGCGCCCGGTAGGTGCCGAAGTAGTGGGTCACCAGCCCGTGCGTCACGCCGGCCGCACCGGCGACGCGGCGCAGCCCGACGCCGTCGGGGCCGTGCCGGGCGATGAGGTCGGCCGCGGCGGTCAGGATCTCCTCCCGCGCCTGCTCGGGCGTGCGCCGTCGCCGGGTCATCGAACTCCTGTCGGCCGAGTGGATCCCACGCTATTGTCCACTCGGCCAACAGTCAACAGATCGGCGGCGTGTCCGGGCGGACGACCACGCTCGGAGTCCGCGCCGCCTGGTCGCCGCTGGGGGCGGGCAGTGGGCAGACGCGGACCACCGGGGGCCCCGCGTCCGCGCGGTTCCCGCTGTTGTCGAACGTGATCGGCCCGCCGGCGCCGGCCACCGCCTGGCCGCTCGAGGAGAACCCGCTGATCGCCGTGTTGACCTGGCTGCGCTGGACCGGTTTCGCCGACGGGAGCGTCCGCAGGGCCGCCGAGATCGTGGTCACCGAGTCGTAGCCGTTGACCGCCCAGCCGTCGTCGAGGTGGGTGGCGTCGAAGCCGGCGCCGGCGAACGCCGTTTCGAGGTCGCGGAAGCCCGGGTTGTCGCCGCGGAAGCGGTCGGCGCCGGAGACCAAAGTGGACACCAGGCGGATCCGGCCGTCGGTGAAGCCGGGTGAGCGCAACGCCCGCAGGCGCAGGTCCTCCAGCATCGCGTTGTCCTCCGGCGAGCGGACCCGGAGGCCGTCGGACGTGCTGACCACGGTGACCGACCCGGCCGCGCACCGGCCGCCGACCAAGGCTTCGTCGAGGCTGAAGAGGAAGCGGGCCAGGTCGCCGCCGCGCGCGATGTAGAGCACTTCGACGTCCTTCGCCGTGCCGCAGACCCGTTGCGCGGTCAGCGGGACCGTGCTGGCTTCGTCCGCGTCGAACTTGACCTCGGTGATCTTGCCGCCGAACCGGCGCTGCATCAGCGGCAGCGCGGTGCACGGGTACGGGTCGGAGCCGCCGGTGGGCACCATCAGGAAGTCCGGACGGCCGGGCAGGGCCGCCGCGAGCCGCTCGATCTGCACGGCGTTCCGGTAGGCGACGCGGTAGAAGTAGTCCTTCCCGACGCCGCGCGGGTAGGTGATGTCCGGGTCGCACGCGCTGAAGTCCGGCTGGTCGTCGCGGGACCCGGTCTGGTCGAAGCCCTCGGCGGTGATCAGATCCGACACCATCGGGACCTTCGCCGCCGCCAGCAGGTCCGCCACCTCGGCCGACCGCTGCTGGCTCAGCCCGAGTCCCGCGACCGCCACGACGGCCGGGTCGTCCGCGAGCTCCCGGGCCACTTCGACGGCCTCGCCGGCCGGTCCGTAGGCGCCGATGTTCGCGACCACCAGCCGCATCGGGTGCAGGCAGCCGGTGTCGTTGGCGTGGCGCTGCCCGGCGGCCATCCCTTCGAGCTCGTGCAGGGCGCGCCCGCCGGCGTTGCGGTCGGTCAGCGTCAGCAGCACGCCGACCGTCACCGGGGTGCCCTGGGGATCGCACTTGTCCACGGCGGCGGCGTTCTGCTGCTCGACCACGTGCAGCACGGCGGCGAAGCGGTCGAGGCCGAAGTCGTACGAGCCGTCGCTGAGCCCCACGCACTCGTCGGCCGCCGACCAGGCGGAGCCGTCGAACCAGCCGCAGGTGACCGCCCGCTGCAGCGGGCGGTGGAAGACCAGGCCGCCCGCCAGCAGGAGGACGACGGCGAGCACGGCGGAAAGCCGCCACCAGTCCGTCCACCGGTGCGGGAAATCCCGGTTCGGATCGGGGACGAACAACCAGCGGAAGCGCGGGGCCACGGCGGGTCCTTTCGGGACGGGAGGTCAGTACCGGTTGCGGTCCGCCGAGTAGCGGCAGGCCCGGTCGAGGAACGGCTGCCGGTCCCCGACGCCCTCGCTTTCGGCCAGTTGCAGGAAGCCGTGCCAGGCGAGCTGCCGCAGCGCGGCGATGTCCTCCGGCCGCGTCACGCACGGGTCCCGTTCCAGCGCCGGCACGATGCCGAGCAGCGCGTCGGTGTGCCCGGCCGGGGTCGGTGGCCGGCCGATCCCCTGGATCTCCGCCAGGTCGGTGACCCGCGGGTCGGGCGTGACGACCACGGCGTCGAACAGCGCCAGCCACTCCGCGGACGGCAGTTCGGGCAGCAGGACGGCCAGCGAGTCCGCGACTTTCGCGCGGCCGCCGAGCATCAGCTCGTGGTGCCATCGCCCGGCTCGGTCGTCCGGGTGGGTTTTCCCGCGCAGGCGCCGGAAAACGCCTTCCCAGCCGGTCCGCGCGTCCGGGCGGGCGGCCAGGGCCCGGAGGCCGAGGTAACGGGCCAGCGGGTGGAGCCGGCGTTCGCCGTCGCCGCAAGCGGGCCACAACGTCGGTGAGGTGTAGAGCGGCGAGCCGAAGCCGAAGGGCGGGGGCAGCAGGCGGATGAGCGTCCCGGCCTCCTGCCAGGTCCGGGCGCCCGCCAGCGTGATCAGCGCCTCGACCGAGGCGTCGTCCGGCCGCCGGTGCGGGTCGAGGCCGCCGACGAAGATCCGCAGCAGGTACCGGTCGGCGCGCCCCTCCTCGTCCGGGCCCGGGCCGTCCAGGAGCGCGTCCGGGTCGTCGAGCAACCGTGGGTTTTCCGCCAGCCGGCGCAGCACGAACCCCGTCGCGGCCGGGTGGCCGTGGGTGAGCCGGAACGCCATCCGGGCGGTGCGCTCCGACGTCGTCCAGTCTTGGCCGCGGGCCAGCTGGAGCACCTCGGACGAACTCAGGTCGGTGACGTCGACCCGCACCCGGGGGCCGTCCGCCGGCTCGGCTCCCGGCCAGGGCACGGCGCCCGCCGCGGCCGGCCCGGCACTGGTCGTGACCACGGTGAGCGGATCGGGCAGCCGGTTCTCCGGCGTCGGCCGGCTGCCGGCGATCGCTTCGCGCACGCGCAGCAGCGAGCGGACGAAGGTCACCGCCTCCGGGACGTCGCCGTCGTCCAGCAGCAGGAGCATCTGCGGCGGCCGGCCCCGCACGCGGGCGTGGCTGCGGCGCAGGTCCGCGAGGAACGCGCCGACCAGGACGTCGTCCACGCTGCGGCGGACCAGCGGGTCCGCGCTCCCGGCCCGGGCGCTGAGCTCGATCAGCGTGGTCTCGGGGTTCTTGGCGAAGTCCTGGTCCTGGTGCCTGAACCAGTCCACGGCGTCGCCCCAGGAGAACCGCATCAGCCCGCCCCCGCGGTACAGGCGGTTCAGCGTGCTCCGGGTGACTTCCGCCGCCAGCCTCGGGACCAGCTCGGACAGCCCGGGCACCTGGACGTGCACGAGGGCGAACGAATCACGGGCCAGTGCCGTGAGGAAACTGTCGAGCGCGGGTTTCCGCTTGTATTCGTTGAGCCGTTCCCGCAGCCGGATCAGCTGGTCGCCGGGAGGCAGCCCGGCGAAATTCGCGGTGATGGCCAGCTGGGCGACCAGGGAACGCGGAAAAGTCACCGGATATCCCCGGACACCCACTCCCAGCCCGAGCATGATCGAGGTCAGCAACGGCCGCAGCGACGTCTGCTCGCCGTCCGGCACCAGCGGCTGGACCAGCACGGAAGCCGTGCTGTCCCGCCAGTCCCGCAGCGCTTCCTGGAGGATCGCGGTCCGCCCGGAACCGCCGCAGCCGGTCAGGATCACGACCGGCCGCGGACCGGGCGGCGCGTTTTCCCCGCGTGCTTCGGTCAGTTCCCCGATCAGCTCCAGGACCGACGTCCGGCCCACGAACATAGGTCCCCCTCGACGCCATTCGCTCTTCGCCGTTTTCCCGCGAAGACCGGAACTTTATCGTTTTCGGGCCGGCGGGAGGGCAAGAATGGCACCAAGCGGCCAAAAGGTCAGCCGAACGCCCGGCCGATGACCTGAATGCCGCAGCCCCTGGCACGCGGGGTAACCGGCGCGGCCGGATGGCCGAGGAGGGGACTGGTCCGGCCGGGTCAGCCCTGCGCGGCCTGCACGGCCGGTTTGACGAATTCTTCGGCGAATGCGCGGAAGGTGGTGGGTGTGGTGTTCGCGGCGGTGCGCGGGGTGGCGTTGTTGATGCCGCGTTCGCCGGCGAGGTCCATGTCCAGCATGGACCGGGCCATCGCCTCGGAAAACCCGCGGCCGACGAGGAACCGCCCGACGGCGGCGCGGTCTCCGCGCCGGAACCGGACGGGCGTGCCGAGTACTTCGGTCAGCACTTCGGCGATTTCCCGGTGCGAAAGGTCTTCACCGCCGAGCACCTCGACCGAGTCCTGCCCGGTCCAGGTGCGGTCGAGCAGGTACTCCGCGGCGAGCGCCGCGATGTCCTTCGTCGCGATCCAGGGCATCTTCGACTCGGCGGGCACGGTGCCCGAGACCACGCCCTCCTTGATCGTGGCCACCTGCCGGAGGAGGTTGTCCATGAAGGCGGGCAGGGCCAAGGCGCGCACGTGCGCGCCGGTGCTGCGGAAGAGGTCCTCCATCGCGTGCGACGCGGACACGTGGCCGGCGTAGATCTGCGTCCCCCGCCCGAGTGCGGAGATGATCACGACCCGCGGCACCGCGTGGCGCACGACGGCGTCGGCGCCCGGGATCGACGCGGTCACATAAGCCTCGTAGGGACTGCTCGCGGTCGCGGCCGCCGGCATGAGCCAGAACAGGGCGTCGGCGCCGTCGAGGGCCCGGTCGAGGACGTCGGGATCGCGGTGCGAGCCGACCACGACCTCGGCTCGCTCCCGGACGTCGGCGGCCAGCCGGCCCGGGTCCCGGACGATGACCCGGACCGGCTCGTCCCGCCGCAGCAGCGTGGCGACGAGCTTGCGGCCGATCTGCCCGGTGGGGGCGGTGATCACGATCATGGATGATGGCTCCGATCAGCGGGAAGCGGAAGTAAACTCGACTGTACCGTATACTTTGAGGTGGACGTCATGGCCCGACGTGGGGAAGCGCTACGCGAGCACATCCTCGACACGGCGAAGCTGGCCTTCCTGGAGGACGGCTTCGAGCGGACCTCCATGGACGCGATCGCGGCGCGCGCCGAAACGTCGAAGCGTTCCCTGTACGCGCATTTCCCGACCAAGGACGCGCTGTTCCTCGCGGTCGTCGAGCGCGTCCGCGCCCTGTTCGGCGCCCGGATGCGCACGCCCGCCGAGTACGCCGGGTCGCCGGAGGACGCGGTCGTGCGGTACTGCGGGCGGTTCCTCCAGCTGGTGCGGTGGTCCTCGGTCGCCCGGATGCTGCGCCTCGGGATCGCGGAAGCCGATCGGCTGCCGGAGCTGGCTGCGGGCCTCTACGACGTCCTCTTCGGCACCACGGCCGACGAGCTCGCGGCGCACCTGGTGGCGGCACTGGGACTGGCGGCCGGTGACGCCGAAGCGGTGGCGGACGAACTGATCGGTCTCGTCCTCCACCCGACGCTGCCGCGCCTGCTGTTCGGGATCGACACTCCGGTGGACGAGCTGCCCGACGAGGCCGACCTGGCGGCGGAAGTCGATCTCGACCGGATCGGCCGGCTCTTCCGCGTCGTGCTCGGCTCGCGTCGGTGAGCCGGCGACCACCGCGGTAGCCCTCTGAGCTGCGCAAACAGACTATACTGCGGTGGTATACACGGTGGGTATACTCCTGCGGTATAGTGATCCGTACCCCCGGGATCCCGGGGCAAGGAGGGATCAAGCGAATGTCGATTTCGCACACCTTGCTCGCTTTGCTCGAGTCCGGGCCGCGGCACGGCTACGACCTGAAACGGGCGTACGACGAGCAGTTCGGGCAGGACCGCCCGCTGGCTTACGGCCAGGTCTATTCGACGTTGTCCCGGCTGCTGCGCAACGGCATGGTCGAGGTCGCGGGCGTCGAGAGCGGCGAGGGGCCGGAGCGGAAGCGGTACACGATCACCGACGCGGGGGTCACCGACGTCGAGACGTGGCTGCGCACGCCGGAAAACCCGCAGCCGTACCTGCAGAACACGCTCTACACCAAGGTGGTGCTCGCGCTGTTGTCCGGCCGCAGCGCCGCCGACGTGCTCAACGTCCAGCGCGGTGAGCACCTGAACGTGATGCGGGCACTCACCAAACGCAAGCGCGAGGGCGACCTCGCCGATCAGCTGATCTGCGATCACGCTCTCTTCCACCTCGAGGCGGACCTGCGGTGGCTGGAGCTCACCGCCGCGCGCCTCGGCGAACTCGAACAGGCGGTGCGCTGATGACCGGGCCGGGAACGCCGTTGCTCGTCGGCAAGGGACTGTACAAGTCGTTCGGCCCTACGCGGGCGCTCGACGGGGCGGCGCTGTCGGTCTCGGCGGGGGAGGTGCTCGCGATCATGGGCGCGTCCGGGTCGGGCAAATCGACGCTGCTGCACTGCCTGGCCGGCATCATCCGGCCGGACGCGGGCACCATCGGCTACCGCGGCGCCGACCTCGCCGGGATGGCCGACAAGGGCCGGAGTGCGTTGCGGCGCACCGACTTCGGCTTCGTGTTCCAGTTCGGCCAGCTCGTCCCCGAGCTGTCCTGCCTCGAGAACGTCGCGCTCCCGCTGCGGCTGACCGGAAGCCGGCGGAAGCAGGCCGAGGCCAAGGCGACCGAGTGGCTCGCCCGGCTGGAGGTCGACGGGCTGGCCAAGCGCCGCCCCGGCGACGTGTCCGGCGGGCAGGCGCAGCGGGTCGCGGTGGCGCGGGCGCTGGTGACCGGGCCGAAGGTGGTCTTCGCCGACGAGCCGACCGGCGCGCTCGACTCGCTCAACGGCGAAAAGGTGATGCGGATGCTCACCGATGCGGCGCGGGAAACGCACGCCGCGGTCGTGCTGGTGACCCACGAGCCGCGGGTGGCCGCCTATTCGGACCGGGAGATCATGGTGCTCGACGGGCGCACGGTCGACCGGGAGCTGGTCGCATGATGCGGGAGCTGGCGCTGGGCCTCCGGCTGGCCGTCGGGGGCGGCCGGATGTCCGGCGCGGCACTGCTGCGCCTGGCGATGACCGCGTTCGGGATCGCGCTCGCGGTCGCCGTGCTGCTGCCCGCGGCGGCCGTCCACCACCTGGTCGGCGCGCAGGCGGAGCGCAAGGCGGCGATCACGCAGATCACCCAGCCGCGTGCGGGCGTCGCCCCGCTGCTGGCCTACAACTGGTACGCGTCGCTCGGTGAGGACTTCGCGCAGGTCACCGCGGTCGCGCCGACCGGGCCGAGCTCGCCGGTGCCGCCGGGGCTCAGCCGGCTGCCGGCGCCGGGGGAGCTCATCGTGTCGCCGGAACTGGCCGCGAAGCTGGCCGGACCGGGCGGCGGCTCGTTCAAAGCGCAGCTGCCGGGGCGCGTCGTCGACCGGATCTCGCGGGAAGGCGTCTCCGGCGCGGGCGATCTGACCGCGTACTACGGGGTGCCGGCCGCGCAGATCGAAGCCGAGGGCGCCGACAGCAGGAAGGTCTACGCGTTCGGCCGGCCCTACACCGGGCTCGGGCTGTCGGCGCTCATGCTGGGCATCATCCTGCCGATCGCCGCGGTCCTGCTGCTGCCGTTGCTGATCTTCGTGACCACCGCGTCGCGGATGGGCGCGGCGCAACGGGAACGCCGGCTCGCCGCGCTGCGGCTGCTCGGCCTGGACTCCCCGCAGGTCAAACGGATCGCGGCGGCCGAATCGCTGGTCGGCGCCGTGCTCGGGCTCGCGGCCGGGATCGGGTTCTTCGCGCTGCTGCGCACGTTCGTCGCCGACATCCTGCCGTTCGGCCTGCGGATCTTCCCGGAGGACCTGGTCCCGTCCTGGCCGCTCGTCGTGGTGATCGTGCTGCTGGTCCCCGGGCTCGCGGTCGGCTCGGCGCTGTTCGGGCTGCGCCGCACGATCGTGGAACCGCTCGGCGTGGTCCGCCAGGGCAAGCCGGTGCGCCGGCGGATGTGGTGGCGCTGGGCGCTCACCACGATCGGCGTGCTGTTCCTGGCCGCCACCCTGGCCTTCGAGCGGGGGACCGGCGACACGCCCGCCGCGCTGGCGCTCTCGGTGGGCAGCGTGTTCCTGCTCGTGGGCGTCGCGGCCCTGCTGCCGTGGCTGGTCGAGCGGCTCGTGGAGCGCCTGCACGGCGGTTCGCCGTCGTGGCAGCTCGCGATCCGGCGGCTGCAGCTGGACAGCGGCACCGCCAGCCGCGTGGTGTCCGGCCTGGTCGTCGTGCTCGCCGGCACGATCCTGATCCAGGGCGTGATCACCTCGCTCGCGAGCGGTGACAACCGGCAGGCCACTCCGCACGGCGTGGCCGCCGCCCCGGTGCAGGTGCAGACCACCGCCGCGCACGAGGCCGAGGTCGGCAAGCTGGTGGCGGCCGCGCCCGGCGTGACCGGCGTGCACCCGGCCCGGACCCTGATGTTCCGGTCCGGGGAGCAGCGCGACTACGGCATGGTCGGCGACTGCGTGGCGCTCCGGGTGCAGGCGGACATCGGCGACTGTTCCGACGGCGACGCGTTCTACCTGGCGCCCGCCCAGGGCGGCGCGGCGCCGACCGGCAAAGTGGTGCTGCAGGGCTATTCCCACGCGGGGGAGGTGAACGGTCCGGAGTGGACGGTCCCGGGCACCATCCGGGTCGTGCGGTCGGACGACGCGGCGAGATCCGGCCAGAGCCTGCTGGTCACGCCCGGCGCGCTCGGCGGGCTCGCCCTTCCGGCGTCCTCCGTCGCGGTCTACGTGTCGGGCACCGGCGACCCGCAGGCGCTGACCGACGACGTCGCGAGGGCGGTCCAGCCGCTCGCGTGGAACGCCACGGCCACCAAGAGCGACTACCTCGGGGAGTTCCGCGCCCGCGACCAGCGGCTGGTGGAGAGCTTCCGCGCGGTGCTGATCACGGCATCGCTGTTCGTGCTGGCGGTGGCCGCGATGAGCCTGCTGATGCTCTCGATCGAGCAGATCAGCGAACGCCGGCGCCCGCTGGCGGCGCTGTCCGCGGCCGGCGTGCCGATCGGAGTGCTGGCGCGAGGGGCGTTGTGGCAGACCGGAATCCCGGTGGTGGTCGGCGTGGTCCTGGCGGTCGCGGCGGGTCTCGGGCTGACGGCGCCGATCCTGCGCCTGGCGGACCGGCCGATGATCATCGACGTCCCGGTGCTGCTCACCCTGGCGGCGACCACGGTGGTGGCGGTCCTGCTGGTGACCGCGCTGACGATGCCGTTGCTGCGGCAAGTGACCCGGCTGGACACGCTGCGCTCGGAATGAGCCGTGGCCGATCGGCCGGGGGGGGGGCCCCGCCCCCCCCCCGCGCGGGGGGGGGGGCGGCCGGGGGGGGGGCCCGCGGGGGGGGGCGGGGGGGGGGGGGGGGGGGGCCGTCCCC
>NZ_JBFAZA010000034.1:43742-53733 GCF_040681595.1 Amycolatopsis sp. NPDC051716
CGGCTCGCGGGCCGGGCGGCGAGCCGGGTAGCTGCCCGGGCTCGGCCGGCCGAGCCCGGGCGGTGGCGAACCTCCGCGAGCGGGGGCGCGGGCGCGGTCCTGCACTGCGCCGGGCTCGCCACTCGCACTCCGGCTCGTTTGGCGGGCGGTCCGGGTAGCTGCCTGGGCTCGGCTGGTCGTGATCCGGGCGGGTGGCGAACCTGTGCGGGCGGTGGTGTCGGGGCGGTTTTGCGCTGCGGCGGGTTCGCCGGTTCGCCTGGCAGGGGCGTCCGGGTAGCTGCCTGGGCTCGGCTGATCGTGATCCGGGCGGGTGGCGAACCTCTGCGAGCGGCGGCGGCGCGGGCGCGGCCTTGCACCGCTGCGGGTAGCCGAGCCGGGCGCCCGGCCATGAAAGCGGGGGCGAACCTCCGCGAGCAGCGGCGGCGCCGGCGCGGCCCAGCACCGCGCCGGCGCCGGTCACCGCCCGCAGGGACCGAAGTACCGGCACTCGATCAACGCCCGCGGGTCGAGGGACCGCGCGCGCGGCTCGAGGGTGTCCAGCAGGGTCGCGATCTCGTCCAGGTCCACGACACCCGCCGCGGTCAGCGGGAAGAACCGCTCTCCGGTGTCGTGGTCGGGGCAGCCGCTGCCGCGCAGGTTGCCCGCCGGGACCAGGGCGAAGACCTCCTCGCCTTCGTTGCCGAACGTGAAGTAGCTCTGCAGCCGCACCGGGGTGGTGTCGCCGACGTCGTTGATCTGCCGGCCGCCGTAGGTCTCCGGGTAGTACCAGCCCGCGTGGACGTCGTTGGCGAACCACACCCGCGCAGGGTCGCTGTCGCCTTCGAGGAGCCAGCCCCGGGCGGTGAGGAACTCGTGCACCCCGAGCTGGCGGGCGACCATGAGGTCGGACGTGGTCATCGCGGTCCCTTCGGACGAAGTCGGGTACTCACGCTCAGTGTCGCGCTTGGCTGGTTTCCACGACCGGGTGACCCGCGTCCGGGAAGCGAGACACCGGGCCGGCTACACGATGCCCGCCGCGATCAGCTGCTGCCAGATCTCGCCCTGGTCGACGACCTCGACGCCGTGCTTCTCGGCCTTCGTCAGCTTGCTCGCCCCGACGTCGGCGCCGGTGATGAGCAGGTCGGTGCTCGCCGAAACCGAGGTCGCCGTGGTCGCGCCCGCCTTCTCGCAGAGCCGCTGGAACGTGGGGCGGGGGACCTTCTCGCCCGACCGGGGGTCGCTGATCGAGCCGGTGACCACCACCGTCTTGCCCGCCAGCGGCGCGCCCGCCGCCACGACCGGCGGGAGGTCCTCTTCGCGCACGTCCAGCGAAACGCCCGCCTCCCGCAGGCGCTCGAGCTCGGGGCGCAGCCGGGTGAGGTGCTCGATCAGCGACGCGGCGACCTTCGGCCCGATGTCCTCCACCGCCACGAGCCCCTCGACCCCCGCCTCCACGACGTCCTCCAGGGAGCCGAACCCGGCCCGGCACAGGCGGGCGGCCGTGCCTTCGGACGCCATCGGGATGGCCAGCCCGATCAGCGCCCGGCGCAGGCCGACCGCCCGGCTCGCGTCGATCGACTCGATCATCCGGGTGGCCGAAACCTCGCCGATGCGGTCGAACTCGAGCAGCTTTTCCTTCGTCAGCCCGTAGAAGTCCGACGGGTGCTCCAGGATGCCCGCCTCGGCCAGCCGTTCGATCCACACACCGCCGATGGCGTCGATGTCCGCCGCCGCCCGCGACGCCCAGTGGATCAGCCGCCGCACCGTCTGGGCCGGGCAGGACACGTTGGTGCAGAACAGTTCCCGGCTGTTGCCCTGCTCGGTCAGCGGCTGCCCGCACGACGGGCACACCTCCGGCGGGACGATCTCCCGCTCGGCGCCCGTGCGCTTCGAGGCGTCGAGCACGCCCGCGACGAATGGGATCACGTCACCAGCGCGGCGCACCAGCACGGTGTCGCCGATCTTGATGCCGCGGGCGCGGATCACCTCCTGGTTGGCCAGGGTTGCGCGGGTGACCGTGGTCCCGCCCACGAAAACCGGCTCCAGCCAGGCGACCGGGGCGATCTTGCCGGTCTTGCCGACGTCCCAGACCACATCGGACAGCACGGTGGTCTTCTCCTCGGCGGCGAACTTGAACGCCAGCGCCCCGCGGGGCGAGCTCGACCGGGTGCCGGCCGCCGCGTACGCGTCCCGGCTCGCCAGCCGCAGCACGGCGCCGTCGAGGTCGTAGTCCAGCTCGTTGCGCTGCTGTTCGATCTCGCCGATCACGCTCTGCGCCTCGGCGGCGTCGGCGCACCGCCGCATGTCGGCCGCGGTGAAGCCGAGCGTGTGCAGCGCGCCGCCGAGATCGGTCTCCGCGCTGTCGGGCTCGGTGTACAGGTCGAAGGCGAAGAACCGCAACCGGCGCTCGGCGACCGTCGCGGGGTCCTTCGCGCGTAGCGTGCCGGCGGCGGCGTTGCGCGGGTTGATCAGCGGTTTGTCCGGGTGCGCGGTGTTGTAGGCGGCGAAGGTGGAGCGCAGCATGACGGCCTCGCCGCGGACCTCGACGCGGCCCGGCGCGCCGACCTGCTCCGGGATCCCGTCGGTGAGGGCCCGCACGAGCATCGTGACGTCGTCGCCGGTCGTGCCGTCGCCGCGGGTGACGGCCCGGGCCAGCCGCCCGTTTTCGTAGACGACGGCCAGCGACAGGCCGTCCAGCTTCGGCATCACGACCACCGGCTGGCCGGGGAAGCGGTCGAAGAACGCCTCGACCTGCTCGGGTTTGGTCGCCTTCTCCAGCGACAGCATCGGGCGCGAGTGCCGGATCGGCGCGTGCAGCACCCCGGGCGCGCCGACCTGGTCGAGGGGGTTCGGGTCGGGCGTGAGGTCCGGGTGCGCCTCGATCAGGCTCCGCAGCTCGTCCTCGACCGCGTCGTACTCCGCGTCGGCCACCAGCGGCGACCCCCGGTAGTAGGCGTCACGCAGCACCGTGATGCGGTCGGCGAGTTCCTGGATGCGTTCCTGAGCGTTCACCCCGGGGACGTTACCGGGCACCCCCGACAAGAACCGCATCCTGGAAGAACTCCAGGGTTACGATGAAGATCATGCGATTCGCCATCAAGACCTCGCCGCAGAACACCGAATGGGCCGGCATGCTCGCCGTCTGGCAGGCCGCGGACGAAATCGAGCTGTTCGAGTCCGCCTGGACCTTCGACCACTTCTACCCCATCTTCTCCGACCCGACCGGACCCTGCCTGGAAGGCTGGGTGACGCTGACCGCGCTGGCCCAGGCCACGAAGCGGCTGCGGCTGGGCACGCTCGTCAGCGGCATCCACTACCGCCACCCCGCGCTGCTGGCCAACATGGCCGCGACGCTCGACATCGTCTCCGGCGGCCGGCTGGAGATCGGCGTCGGCGCCGGCTGGAACGAAGAGGAGTCCGGCGCGTACGGCATGGAGCTGGGCTCGATCAAGGCCCGCAGCGACCGGTTCGAGGAGGCGTGCGAGGTCCTGGTCGGGCTGCTGACGCAGGAGACCACGACGTTCCGGGGCGAGCACTACCAGCTGACCGACGCCCGCTGCGAGCCGAAGGCCGTCCAGCGGCCGCACCCGCCGATCTGCATCGGCGGCAGCGGCGAGAAGCGCACCCTGCGCACGGCCGCGAAGTACGCCCAGCACTGGAACTTCGTCGGCGGGACACCCGAGGAGTTCACCCGCAAGCGTGAGGTCCTGCACCGCCACTGCGCGGACGTCGGCCGCGACCCGGCGGAGATCACGCTGTCCTCGCACGTCCGGCTCGACCCGGACCTCGACTACGCGAAGGTCGCCGCCGAAGCCGAGGCGCTCGGGGAAGCGGGCGTGGACCTGGCGATCGTGTACCTGCCGCCGCCGCACACCCCGAGCGTGCTGGAGCCGCTGGCGAAGGCGCTCGAGCCGCTGCGCTGAACCGCCCGGTCAGGCCGGGGCGCCCAGGGCGGCCACGGCCGCGGCGATGCCCGCGCGGTCGTAACTGCCGGTGGGCAGGGTGGCGCTGTGCGCGTGGCGGATCACGCCCTGGGCGTCGACGAGGATGCTGCCGGACCGCTGCAGCGCGCCGAAGACGGCCCGGTTCAGCCCGGCCAGCTCGTGCGGCGTGCCGCGGGGAGCGGTGAGGACCGGGAACGGGATCTCGTGCTCCGCCCGCCACGCGGCGGCCGTCGCGCGGTCCTCGGGGACGGCGATCAGGACCCGGACGCCGGCCGCCTCGAGCGCGGCGGCGTCCTCGGCGAGCGAACGGACGTGCCGCCGGCAGACCGGGCACGTCGTCGACCGCATGAAGTAGAGCAGCACGGCGTGGTGGCCGGGGAGGCGGACGGTCTGCCCGTCGGTGTCTTCCAGCACCAGCCGCGGTGCGGGCGATCCGGCTTCGAGCACGGTGGACTTCCTTTCACGGGTGGGGTTTTCAGGCGGTGTACAGCCGGGCCCGGACCGCGGCCCGGGCCCGGTGCAGGTGGGACTTCATCGCCGGGGTGCTCAGCCCGAGCGCGCCGGCGACCGCCCGCCCCGGGTGCCCGAGGACGTCGCGCATGATGAGCACGCGGCGCTGGACGTCCGGCAGCGCGCGGATGGCTTCGGCGACGCGCTCGGCTTCGAGCCGCCCGAGCACCTCGTCTTCGGCCGACGCGGCGAGGCCCGGGTCGGCGGCGTCTTCGAGCAGGCGCCGGGCGCGGCGCAGGCACTCGTTCCGGACGATCCGGAACATCCACGAGGCCAGCGCCGCCGAGGCCCGCAGGGACCCGATCTTGCGGTAGAGGACGAGCAGGGCCTCCTGCGCCGCGTCCTCGGCGTCCTGCGGCGACGCGCAGAGGTGGTCGGCGAAGCGCCGCACGTGCGGGTGGGCCCCGTGCACGACCGCGGTGATCGACTCGAGGTCGCCACCCTGCGCCGCTTCGACGAGCTGCTCGCTGACCCAACCCATCGCATCTCTCCCTGTCGGCCTGACCTCACCCCTATAAGAGGCTCCGGCACCCCGAAAGGATTCACCGCCGGTCCGGGAGAGCGACCCGGCGGGTGGGCTCGGCGCGATTCCGGAGCGGAAGGAAAGAGCCTTGCTCGCCGCGGCCGGGAACACCGAGGTCGTGCGGTGTCGCCCTGACCGGCGCCTCGCCGGCGACGGGGCCCTGCGAAACTGCTCCGGTACGGATGTCGCCGGCCACCATCGGATCGAGGAACCCGCATGAAGATCGCCCGGTTGTCCGGAGCCTTCCTGCTCGCGCTGTGCGGCGTGCTGATGACGGCCGGGCCCGCGTCGGCCCACACCGAGCTCGAGTCGAGTTCGCCCGCCGAAGGGGCGAGCCTCGCCGCGGCGCCGAGCAAGATCGAGCTCACCTTCGAAGAGCCCGTCACCCTGCAGGCGGACCCGATCTCGGTGACCGGCCCGGACGGGACGAAGTGGACGGTCGGCACCCCCGCGGTCGTCGACGCGGTGATCACGGCCCCGGTGACCCCGTCCGGCCCGGCCGGCGCCTACACGCTGACCTACAAGGTCGTGTCGGACGACGGCGACAAGGTGACGGCCGCCGTCCACTTCACGCTCACCGCGCCGGTCTCGGCCAGTTCCGCGGCGCCGGCGTCGCCGGCCGCCGCACCGGCCGGCGCCGCCTCGGCGACGCCGACTCCGACGCCGGCGAGCGACCTCGGCGGCAGTGTTCCGGCTTGGGTGTGGATCCTCGTCGCCGTCCTGGTCGTGGTGGCCGCGGCCGTCGTCGCGCTGCGGCTGGTGCGACGACGGCCGTAAGGCTTCTCACCGCAGTTCGCCGAAGAACGCCCGGACGTCGTCCACCAGCAGGTCGGGCGCCTCCATCGCCGCGAAGTGGCCGCCCCGGCCGAATTCGGACCAGTGGACGATCGTGTGTTCGCGGTCGAGCGCGCCGCGGATCGACACGTCCAGCGGGAACACCGCGACCCCGGTCGGCACCGGCGACCGCTCGCTCGCGCCCCACGCGCCCGCGTGCGCGGTCTCGTAGTAGCAGTTGGCCGACGACCCGCCGGTGCCGGTCAGCCAGTAGAGCATCACGTTGGTGAGCAACAGGTCCCGGTCCACCGCGTCCTCCGGCAGCTCGGCCGCCGGGTCGGTCCACTCCTTGAACTTCTCGACGATCCAGGCCAGCTGCCCCACCGGGGAATCGTGCAGCCCGTGCGCCAGCGTCTGCGGCCGGGTCGTCTGCATCGCCACGTACCCGGACTGCTCGGTCCGCAGGTACGTGAAGTGCTCCAGCCGGGCCTTCTCGGCCTCGGTCAGCTCGGCACCGTCGTCCGGTGCGTCGAACGCGGAGAGCCCGTTCGCGTGCACGCCGACGACCTTGTCCGGGGCGAGCCGGCCGAGTCCCGGGCCGACGACGGCGCCGGTGTCGCCGCCCTGAGCGCCGTAACGCTCGTAGCCGAGCCGGTGCATCAGCTCGGCGAACGCGCGGGTGATCCGGCCGGTGTCCCAGCCCGGCTCGCGGGTCGGCCCGGAGAAGGCCGTGCCCGGGTTCGACGGGATCACCAAGTGGAACGCCGTCGCCGGGTCGGCGCCGTGGGCGCGCGGGTCGGTCAGCGGGCCGATCACGTTCAGGAACTCCACGATCGACCCGGGCCAGCCGTGGATGAGGATCAGCGGCAGGGCGTCCGGCTCGGGGGAGCGGACGTGCAGGAAGTGGATGTCCTGCCCGTCGATCTCGGTGACGAACTGCGGGAACGCGTTCAGCTTCCGCTCGTGGGCGCGCCAGTCGTAGCCGTCGCGCCAGTACCCGGCCAGCTCCTTGAGGTAGCCCACCGGCACCCCCCGGCTCCAGCCCACCCCGGGCAGGTCCGCGCCCCAGCGGGTGCGGGCGAGCCGGTCGCGCAGGTCGTCCAGCTCGGCCTGGGGGACGTCGATGGTGAAGGGCCGGATCTCTTCGGTGTTCTGCATGAGTCCAACCCTAGAAGCCGGTTAGGTCAGATTCGGTCCTAGGCGAAGAGCAGAATGAACCGCATGTGGGAAACCTCGGCACGGCTGCTGCGTCTGCTCTCGCTCCTGCAGGCCCGGCGCGACTGGTCCGGCGCGGAACTGGCCGAACGCCTGGAGATCACCCCGCGGACCGTGCGCCGCGACATCGAACGGCTGCGCGCGCTCGGCTACCCGGTGCTGGCCACCGCGGGCACCGCCGGCTACCGGCTGGGCGCCGGCGCGGACCTGCCGCCGCTGCTGCTCGACGACGACGAAGCCGTCGCCGTCGCGATGGGCCTGCGCACCGCGGCGGGCGGCTCGATCACCGGCATCGAGGAGACGTCGGTGCGCGCGCTGGCCAAGCTCGAACAGGTGCTGCCGTCGCGGCTGCGCCACCGGATCAACGCCCTGCGGTCGGCGACGGTGCCGCTGGCCAACACCGGCCCCACCGCCGACCCGGACACCCTCACCGCCATCGCCGCCGCCGTCCGCGACTCGGTCCGGCTGCGCTTCGGCTACCGCGCCCACGACGGCACCGAAAGCGTCCGCACGACCGAGCCGCACCGGCTGGTGCACACCGGACGGCGCTGGTACCTCCTCGGCTGGGACGTCGACCGCGCAGACTGGCGCACCTACCGCGTCGACCGCCTCGAACCCCGCACGCCCACCGGCCCGCGGTTCACCCCGCGCACCCCGCCCGACCCCGACCTCGGCGGCTACACCTCACGCGCGATCTCGACGTCGGCCTACCGCTACCAGGGCCGGTTCACCCTGCACGTCAGCGCCGAGACCGCGGCCGAGCGGATCGCGCCCACCACCGCGGCGCTGGAGCCGATCGACGAGCACAGCTGTACCCTCCGCGCCGGCTCCGATTCGCTCGACGAGCTGGCGATCTACGTGGCCGGCAAGGGATTCGACTTCCAGGTGCACGAGCCACCGGAGCTCGTCGACCACGTCCGGGCGCTGGCGGCGAGGTTCGGCAAGGCGGTGGGCTGAGCCGCCGCGACACACGGCTGCGGCGCGCTGCGGGCCTCCTGGCGGCACGTGGAAGCCAGCAGCAGCACCAGGAACAGCACCGCGACGAGCCACACGCAGCCGCCGCCCTCTCTGCGCTTCCCCCGGACCTCCACGCGGCCGCCGGGTGGCGTCGGCACGTGCCGCCGGGCGTAGTGGCGGGCTTGCCACGCGGCACCTTCCGACTCGGTCAGCCACGGCGTCCGGTAGGGGCATTCGCCACACCAGTACCGGTGGTTCGCGGCCATCGGGCCTCCTTCCGGGGAGGGGGATCCGGGCCGGGCGGCCCCCGTCTCCGCCCGGCCCGGAAGATCAGGGGTGCCGCAGGGCCGCCATGAGCAGCCCCACGAAGTGGTCCATGTCCGCCTGCAGGCACGGCTGCTGGTTGTGCTTGCCGGTGCAGCCGGGCGCCCACGTGCTGCCGTCGCCGTAGTCGGCGAAGGTGAACGGGATGCCCTCGGCGGTCAGGTTGGCCGCGGTGACCAGGTTCGTCTCCCGCGCCCGGCTCTCGACCACCGCGTGGAGCGGATCGACGGTCAGGTCACCGCCGTTGCCGATGTAGAGCGCCACGCCCATGCCGCGCAGCGCCGAGACGTGCTGCGCCGGGCTCTGCGCGTTCCAGATCCCGTCGAACGGCCAGATCGGCGGGCCGAAGATCGCGTCCACCGACGTCGTCGGCGTGCCGGACGCCGGATCCAGCGCGGTCTCGGCCACCACCGCGCGCTGTTCGGAGTTCTGCAGGTCCAGGCCGCCGGAGAAGCTGCCGACGTAGCCGAACAGGTCCGGCCGGTGCTCGGCGTAGTGGACCGCGCCGAAGCCGCCCATCGAGTGGCCGGCGATCGCGCGGCCGGTGCGGTCCGGGATCGTCCGGAGGTTGGCGTCGATCAGCGGGATGACCTGCGCGAGGTGGAAGTTCTCCCAGTTCTGCGTGCCGAGCGCGCCGGGGTTGACCCAGTTCGAGTACCAGCTGCGGCCGCCGTTGGGGTGCACGGTGATCAGCGGCGCCGACCGCGTCGACGACTCGGTGATGTCCAGGTTCCGCTGGGTGTTGGGCAGATCGGCGTTGCCGTGCAGGGAGTACAGCACCGGGTAGCGGGTGGCGGCTGCGTTGTCGTAGCCGGCGGGCAGGGTGACCATCAGGACGTGCTGCCCCGGGGTCTGGCCCGGCAGGGTCGAGGGCGTGGGCACCTGGTCGGAGCGCACGGCGAGGGTGAAGGTCCGGTGAGTCTCGTCGACCCACGCGGGCTGTTCGGTGACGGTCAGCCCGAAGCCGCTCTCGAAGGGCGGCGGCCCGGTTTCGGCGGCCGCCACCGGGGCGGCGAGGACCGAAGCGGCGGCGAAGACGGCGGTCAGGACTGCGGAGCGCTTTACGTGACTTTCCATGGTGGTTCCCCTCTCGTTCCGGTGCTGAGCCTGCTGTTCGCGCAGGTCGGGGCACCAGGACGCGGACCGGCCAAATAAGGCCGGTCGGCACGCTAGGGTCGGTCGGGAACGCAACCGGCGCCGCTGGGGGGATGCGCGGAAGTGACGAGCGGGTTCGGAGCGCTGCTGCGGGAATTCCGGCGGCAGGCGGGGATGACGCAGGACGAGCTGGCCGAGCGGTCCGGGATCGCGGTGCGTACGATCGGCCGCCTCGAGCGCGACAAGGGCAGCAACCCCCGGCTGGGCACGGTGAAGCTGCTCGCCGACG
Source organism: Amycolatopsis sp. NPDC051716 (assembly GCF_040681595.1). Taxonomy (NCBI): domain Bacteria; kingdom Bacillati; phylum Actinomycetota; class Actinomycetes; order Pseudonocardiales; family Pseudonocardiaceae; genus Amycolatopsis; species Amycolatopsis sp. NPDC051716. The sequence continues at coordinate 53,353 of NZ_JBFAZA010000034.1, forward strand.
CACTGGGAATCGCCCCGGCGGACCACCGGAGGCTCCTGGCGGTCGCGGCGGGCGGCGACCTGGCCGCCGCAGTCGGCGGGTCCGCGGCGCCGGAGGACGTATCCGGCGGTGTCGTGGCGGAGTCGGCGCACGGCGGCGCCGCGGTGGCCGAAGCCATCCCCGGCGCGCCGGAGTCCGAGCTGGGCGGCGAGTCGGCGGCGGTCGGCGAGTCGGCGGCTGGCGAGGGCGCGGTTTTGCCGGGCAGGGTCGTGCCGGGGTCTGTGCTGGGTGGCGAGTCGGCTGCGGTTGGCGAGGGCGCGGTTTTGCCGGGCAGGGTCGTGCCGGGGTCTGTGCTGGGTGGCGAGCCGGCTGCGGTTGGCGAGCCCGCAGTTCTCGCGGGCT
>NZ_JBFAZA010000034.1:53832-83200 GCF_040681595.1 Amycolatopsis sp. NPDC051716
AGCTTCGAGCCGGAGTCCGCGCTGCGGGGCGAACCGGCGGCGGTCGGCGAGGGCGCGGTTTTGCCGGGCAGGGTCGTGCCGGGGTCTGTGCTGGGTGGCGAGCCGGCTGCGGTTGGCGAGCCCGCAGTTCTCGCGGGCAGCTTCGAGCCGGAGTCCGCGCTGCGGGGCGAACCGGCGGCGGTCGGCGAGGGCGCGGTTTTGCCGGGCAGGGTCGTGCCGGGGTCTGTGCTGGGCGGCGAGTCGGCTGCGGTTGGCGAGCCCGCAGCTTCTCCCGGCGGCTTCGTGCCGGAGTCCGCGCGGCGCGGCGAACCGCCCGCGGCCAGCGACCCCGCAGCTCTCCCTGGCACCCCCTCACCTCGCGGCGAACTCGCCGACGCGGCCGAGCGGCTCGCCCACGCCGTCGCCGGGCGGTGGCAGCGCGAAGAAGAACACCGGCGGATCCACGATCCGTTCCCGCTGCCCGTGCGGTGGCGGCCGCTGCCGGTGCGGCTGACCGACCACTGGGCCAACGTCCGCCGCGTTCCGGCCGGGGCCACCGCCGGCCCGCTGGACCTGTCGGGCGAACTCGGCGAGATCGCGGCCACCTACCGGCGGATCCCGTCCGGGCGGCTGGTGGTGCTCGGCCGCGCCGGGTCCGGCAAGACCGTCCTGACCCTGCGGTTCGTCCTCGACCGGCTGCGCACCCGCGTGCCCGGCGAGCCGGTGCCGGTGCTGTTCGGCCTCGGCTCGTGGGACCCCGGCGCGACACCGCTGCGCGACTGGCTGATCGACGGCCTCCTGCGCGACTACCCCGGACTCGCCGCGGCCGCGCCCGGCGGCACCACGCTCGCCGCCGCGCTGGTCGAAGCCGGGCACGTCCTGCCCGTGCTCGACGGCTTCGACGAACTCGCCGACGGCCTGCACCGCGCCGCCCTGGAAGCGCTGAACGGCACCACCCTGCCGCTGGTGCTGACCAGCCGCCCGGCCGAGTACACGGCAGCCGTCGCGGCGACCGACGTGCTGACCGCGGCCGCCGGGGTCGAGCTGACCGACCTCACCCCGGGTGACGTGCTCGGCTACCTGCCCCGCACGACCCGCCGCCCGGCACCCGGCGACGCGGCCGGGACGGTGTGGGACCCCGTCCTCGCGGGACTGGACAGCGACGCCGGCGCCTCGCTCGCCGCCGTCCTCCGCACGCCGCTGATGGTCGTGCTCGCCCGGACCGTCTACAGCGACGCACCCGGCGAAGACCCCTCGATCCTGGTGGACACCCGGCGGTTTCCGACCGCCGAGGCCGTCGAGGACCACCTGCTGGGCAGCTTCGTGCCGACGGTGTACCGCGATCGGCCGCGGTGGGACCCGGGCCGCGCCGGGCGCTGGCTCGGCTACCTCGCCCGCCACCTCGACCGGCTCGGCACCCACGACCTGGCGTGGTGGCGGCTGGGCGGCTCGCTGCGCCGGTCGTCGCGGATCCTCGCCGTCGTGCTCTCGGCCATGCTCGCCACCGCGGTCGCCGACTGGCTGTTCTTCGTGCCCGTGGACATCGCCGGGCTCGGCTTCCTGCCGGGCCTGCGCGCCGCGCTCGTGGACGGGCTGCTCGTCGGCTCGGTCGTCGGCCTCGCGTTCGGCCTGGTCCACGGGATCATGGTGGTCTACGGCGGGCTCGTGTTCGAGCCGTCGCGGATGCAGGTCCGGCTGCGCGGGCGCGCCGGACGGCCCGGCTCCCTGCTGCGCCGCTTCGCCGGCCGGTTCGGCGCCGGGCTGCTGGGCGGGTTCGTCGTCGGGCTGGGCTACGGCCCGGTGACGGTGATTTCCCGGGCCGTCATGGCCGGGTTCCCGCCGGAACTCGGCGAACTGGTGGAGACCGCGGCGGTCAACACGCTCGTGAGCGGGCTCGTGTTCGGCCTCGCCGCCGGGGCGACGTTCGGGCTCGTCGCCGTGCTGGAGACGCCGCTCGACACCAGCTCGGCCGCCAGCCCGGGCACGCTGCTGCGCGCCAACCGCACCACCGTGCTGCGCCAGGTGCTGGCGTTCGGCCCGCTGCTGGCCCTGGCCATCGCGGCCGGCGGCCGGATCGTGGTCGAGCTGCTGCAGGGGGTGTTCGGGCCACTGGCCTGGAGCCTTGAGGGCGGCCTGGTCGTCGGCGCGGTCGGCGGCCTGGGCGGGGCGGTCGCGTACGTCTTCGCCTTCACCGCGTGGGGCCAGTGGCTGGTGGTGTCCCGGGTGTGGCTGCCCCTGACCGGCCGCCTGCCGTGGGCGACCGCCGCGTTCCTCGACGACGCCTACCGCCGCGGGATCCTCCGCCAGGCGGGCGCGGTCTACCAGTTCCGCCACGCCCGGCTCCAGGACCACCTGGCCCGGACGTTCGAGGCACCGGCGGCCCCCGCGCAGGAATCGGTGGCGCGGTAGCCGAGGAGCACCGATTCCTTCGGGGACCGCGCGGTGTCCAAGTCTTCGGAAGCGGCACGACGCCGACGACCGGAGGCAAGGAGACCCGAGTGCACACCAGGACTTCACCCACACCGGTGGCCGTGGGGACGGCGCAGCGAAGGTGGGTGCTGGCCGTCACCTCGGTGGCGTCGCTGATGGTCGTCCTCGACGCGCTGGTCGTGGCGACCGCCCTGCCGGCGATCAGGAGCGACCTCGGCGCGTCGGTCACCGAGCTCGAATGGACGGTCAACGCCTACGGCCTGAGCTTCGCCGTCCTGCTCATGACGGCGGCGGCGGCCGGTGACCGCTGGGGACGGCGCCGGGTCTTCGCGGCGGGGGTGACGCTGTTCGCGGCGGCGTCGCTGATCTGCGCCGTCGCACCCGGTGTGGCGGTCTTGATCGCCGGGCGGGTGCTCCAGGGCGCCGGGGCCGCGTTCGTCATGCCGCTCGCGCTCGCCCTGCTCGGAGCCGCCTTCCCGGCGGAGCTGCGGCCCAAGGCCCTCGGGGTGTTCGCGAGCGTCAGCGGGGTGGCGGTGCCCCTCGGGCCGCTGCTCGGCGGCGCGGTCGTCGAAGGCATCTCGTGGCCGTGGATCTTCTGGATCAACGTCCCGATCGGGGCGGCGCTGGCGTACTTCGCGCTGACCCGGCTCGAGGAGAGCCACGGCCCGGACCCGGCCCTCGACGTCCCGGGCCTGCTGCTGGCCGGCGCCGGCTCCTTCGGGGTGGTGTGGGCCCTGGTCCAGGGCAACTCGGCCGGCTGGACCGGCGTGGCCGTGCTGGGGCCGCTGGTGGCCGGCCTGGTGGCGCTCGGCGCGTTCGTGACGTGGCAGCGGCGAGCCGCCCACCCGATGCTGCCGCTGCACCTGTTCCGGTCGCGCCGGTTCGCCGCCGGCAACGCCGTGATCTTCTTCCACTGGGCTTCCGCGCTGGGTGCGGTGTTCTTCATGGCCCAGTTCCTGCAGGAAGGGCTGGGGTACGGGCCGCTGGCCGCCGGGCTCGGGCTGGCGCCGTGGGGACTGACGACGACGGTCGTCCCGCGGCTGGCGGGCCGGCTGGCCGGCCGGTTCGGCGAGCGGCCGTTCATCATGGCGGGACTGGGGCTGCACGCGCTCGCCATGGGGTGGATCGCCCTGGTCGCCGGGCCGTCGATCGGCTACGGCGTGATCGCCGTGCCGCTCGTGCTGTCCGGGACGGGGATCGCGATGTGCCTGCCCGCCGCGCAGAGCGCGGTGCTGACCTCGGTCGCGCCGCGGCTGCTCGGCAAGGCTTCCGGCGCTTTCAGCGCGATGCGGCAGCTCGGCGGGGCGTTCGGCGTGGCGCTCCTGGTGGCCGCGTTCTCGCTGGCCGGCAGCTACGCCTCGAGCGCCGCGTTTTCCGCCGGGTTCACCGCGGCCGCCGTGGGCAGCGCCGTGCTCGCCGCGGCCGGCGCGCTGGCCGGTTCCCTCATTCCCCGCCGTTCGACCAAGGAGCGAAGCGATGTCTGACCTGAAAGCCGGTCTGTTGCGCGAACTGCACCACGGGAAGCCGCTGGTGCTGCCGAACGCGTGGGACGAGGCGAGCGCGGAACTCGTCGTCCACATGGGATTCCCGGTCGTGGCGACGTCCAGTGCCGCGGTGGCCGATGCGCTGGGGCACGAAGACGGCGAACGGGCGCCGTGGCGGGAGATGTTCGCCGCCGTGGCGCGGATCGCCCGCGCGGTGCCGGTCCCGGTGACGGTGGACGCCGAGGCGGGTTACGGCCTGGAGCCGGATCAGCTGGTGGCCGAGCTGCTGGCCGCCGGGGCCGTGGGCTGCAACCTCGAGGACACCGACCACCGGGCCGGGGGACTGGTGCCCGCGCCGGCCCAGGCGGACCGGCTGGCCGCGATCCGCGCGGCGGCCGGGGAGTCCTTGGTGCTCAACGCGCGGATCGACACTTTTCTGCCGCCGAGCGGGTTTTCGGGAGCCGAGCGCACGGACGAGGCGATCCGGCGCGGGCGGCTGTACCGCGAGGCCGGAGCGGATTACGTGTACCCGATCGGCATTTCGACCGCGGCCGACCTCGGGAAGGTGGTCGCCGGCGTGCCCGGGCCGGTCAACGGGAACACGGGCGCGGAGCTGGATCTGGACACCCTGGCGACGCTGGGGGTCGCCAGGGTGTCCTTCGGGCCGCGGTTCTACCGCGCGGGGATGGCGGCGATGCGCGGCTCGCTGGCGGAGCTGCGCATCGCGGCGGGGATGGAGGTGCCCGGTGCCCGGGCGGCCGGCGGATGAGGCGATGCTCGCCGCCGCGCTCGAGTACGCCGTCGCGTCGGCGGCCGGGGTCGGTCTCGCCGATCTCGGCCGTCCCTCGGCCTGCGACGGCTGGACCGTCGCCGACGCGCTGGCCCACCTCACGGGGTCTCTCCGCTGCGTGGCCACGTCACTCGCGTCCGGCGCCGTGCCGCCGGACACGCCGGCGCGCAACGGTCCGGTCACCGCCCGGTCCCTCCGGCGCGACCTCGGCCACGCCGCGGCCGCGCTCACGGCCGCGGCCCGGGATCTTCGCGGCCGGCGCGCGGTCGCCGTCGACGGGCTGGCGCTGCCGTGTCACCAGCTGATCGTCGTGGGCGCCATTGAAGCCGCCGTCCACGGCTGGGACGCCGACCCGGCCCGGGCGATCCCCGGCGAGCTCGCCACCCGGTTGCTCGCCGCCCTGCCGTCGGTGCTCGGCCGCGGCACCCGCCGGGGCGTGTTCGCCGAGCCCGTCGCCCTGCCGCCGGGACGTCCGCCCGGCGTACGCCTGCTCGCCGCCCTCGGGAGGGATGATCGACGATGTCCATGACGAACGAGGAGCGTGTGGTGTCTTCCGAGGAGCGGCTGCGGGACGAGTTCGGCTCGCTGCGCCCGGCGCTGGTCGCGCACTGCTACCGGATGACCGGGTCCTATCAGGACGCCGAGGACGTCGTCCAGGAGACCTACCTCAAGGCGGCCCGGGGCGTGGACGCCTTCGAGGGGCGGTCGTCGCTCAAGACGTGGCTCTACCGGATCGCCACCAACACCTGCCTCACCGAGCTGAACCACCGCGGCCGGCGGGTGCTGCCCGCCGGGCTCGGGACACCTTCGGACGATCCCGGGACGAGTGTCTTCGCCGACGACTCCGTCGCGTGGCTCGGGCCGCTGCCCGACGCCGTGCTCGGCGATCCGGGAGAGGTGGTCGTGCGGCGCGAGTCCGTCCGGCTCGCGCTGGTCGCCGCGCTGCAGCACCTGCCACCCCGGCAGCGCGCGGCTTTCCTGCTGCGCGAAGTCCTCTCGTGGTCGGCCGCCGAGATCGCGGACGTCCTCGGCATCAGCGTGCCCGCGGTGAAGAGCCTCCTGCAGCGGGCGCGCGTCCGGCTCGACGAACTGGACCCGGACGGCCGGGTGCCGCTGCCCGGCCCGGAGGAGGTGCGTGCGCTGCTCGACCGCTACATCGCCGCCTTCGAGGCCGAGGACACCGCGGCGTTGCGGGCGATCATCCAGGACGACTTCAGCCTCGAAGCCGTGCCGCACCCGGTGTGGTTCAAGGGCGTCGGCGTGTGCCTGCCGTTCCTGGAACGCGCCTTCTCCGCCCCGGGCGGCGCCGCCCGGTTGCTGCCCACCCGCGCCAACGGCCAGCCCGCCGCGGGCAGCTACCGTCCCGACGCCGCGGGCGTGCGGCGCGCCGACGGCCTGTGGGTGTTCACGATCACCGGCGGCCGCTTCTCCCGGGCGGTCAAGTTCCACGACCCGCGGCTGGTGACGGCGGCCGGGTTGCCGGACCGGCTTTAGTGGGCCAGCAGCTTCACGCCCACGACGGCGAGGGCGATCGCCACTTCCACGACGAACAGGAGCAGCTTCACCGGCCACCGGACGGTGGTGCGCCGCGTCGCCAGCAGGGCCAGTACGGCGATCGTGAGCACGAGCGACAGCGCGGCGATCCACAGGGCGACGTCCAGCGGCAGCCAGCCGAGCGCCGCGGCACCGACGCTGAGCAGCGGCAGCAGGGCGGTTTCGAGGACGTGGCTCGCCGCCTTGAGGATGTGCCGCAGATCGGGGCCGCGCGGGAACCGGCCGTGGGCGATGCGGTGGGCGCTCACGTCCGCGAACCCGCCCGCCAGGCACAGCGCGCCCATGGCGGACGCGATGTCCGCGACGGCCTCGGTCGCCGATGTCTCGTGCGCGTAGCCCACCAGGACCAGCACGGTCGACAGGCCGACCAGCGTCGCATACACGCGTTCCCGCAGGGCGGACACGACGGCTTGGCTCATGGGCGGAACCTTAAACGCCCTTGCGCGCCTTGACCCGGCGGACCACGAACAGTCCGATCGCGACGGTGCCGGCCGCCAGGACGGCGTACTGGAAGAACCCGGCATACCGCTCGACCAGCGGCCAGTTCTCGCCGAGCAGGAAGCCCGCGACGACGAAGGCGGTGTTCCAGATCAGGCTGCCCGCGGTGGTGAAGAGCAGGAATCGCCCGAACGGCATCCGTTCGACCCCGGCGGGGACGGAGACGAGGCTCCGGAAGACCGGGACCATCCGGCCGAAGAAGACGGCCTTGCCGCCGTGCCGGGCGAACCAGGCCGCGGTGCGGTCGAAGTCGGCCGTCCCGAGGAGCGGAATCCGCCCGGCCAGCCGGCGCATCCGGTCGTGCCCCAGCAGCGCGCCCGCGAGGTAGACGACCACGGCACCGGCCACGGACCCGAGGGTGGTCCAGAACAGGGCGGCGCCGAGGCTGAAGCTGCCCCGCCCGGCGGCGAACCCGGCGAGCGGCAGGACGAGTTCGCTGGGCAGCGGCGGGAAGAGGTTGTCGAGCCCGACGACGAGGGCGGCCCCGGGCCCGCCGAGGGACTCCATGAGCCCCACGGCCCACCCGGCCACCCCGGTGAGTTCGGTCATGAGTCCTTCCGGGACTGGTGCGAACGTCGGGCACGGCGACGGCCCCCGCTGCCGCGAATGACTCATTCGGGACGTCTGAGGTCCCGAATGAGTCATTCGCGACGTTCGGTGCGGGGCCGCGGCCGCGTCCGGGGTCAGCCGGTGCAGGCCTTGGTCAGCGCCGCCACCTGGCCGGCCTTCTTCTGCACCCAGTCCGCGGGTGTCTTCACCAGGTCGTCGACCGTCGTCTCGCGCATCGTCGTCGCCAGGCCGTTGATCGCGTCGGCCGCCGTGGTGTTCGCGGCTTTCGAGGCCAGGCCGGTCAGCTCGTCCGCCGCCGCGTGGGCGCGGTCGGCCGCCGCCTGGGGGTTCGTCAGGTCCGGGTTGGCCGTGGCGATGCGGAGCGCGTCCGTGCAGACCGCGGCCGTCGAGGCGGCGTTGCTCACCTGCCCCGCCGTCTCGGCCACCCCGCAGCCCGTCAGGGTCAGCAGGAGGCCTCCGGCCAGGAGCGTCGTGGTCAGGCGCATGGTCATTCCTTTCGGGAGAGAGCCGAGGTGCGGATCAGGCTGGCGCCGACCGCGGTCGCCAGGATCAGGCCGACCACGCCCAGCGAGAGCGCCGTCGGGATCTTCCAGACGTCCAGCAGCAGCATCTTCACGCCGACCCAGACCAGCACCGCGGCCAGGCCGATCTTGAGGTAGACGAACCGGTGCATGAGGTCGGCGAGCAGGAAGTACATCGCCCGCAGGCCCAGGATCGCGAACGCGTTCGACGTGAACACGAGGAACGGCTCCTGGGTGACCGCGAAGATCGCGGGGATCGAATCGACCGCGAAGACGATGTCGGTGACCTCGATCAGCACCAGGACGGTGAGCAGCGGCGTGGCCACCCAGCGCCCGGCTTCGCGCACCAGGAACTTCTTGCCGTGCATCCGGTCCGTGGCCGGGACGATCCGGCGGAACACCCGCAGCACGGCGTTGTTCTCGTAGTCGACGGTCTCGTCCCGGTGCAGCGCCATCCGGATCCCGGTGAGGACCAGGAAAGCGCCGAAGACGTACAGGATCCACGCGAAGCTCGCGATCAGGACCGAGCCCGCGGCGATGAACACCGCCCGGAACACCAGCGCGCCGAGGACGCCGTAGAAGAGGATGCGGTGCTGGTATTCGCGGGGGACCGCGAAGTAGCCGAAGATGATCGCGAAGACGAAGACGTTGTCGACCGCGAGGGACTTTTCGATGACGTAGCCGGCGAAGTACTGGCCCGCGAACTCCCCGCCCCAGGCCCACCAGATCACGGCGCCGAAGGCGAGCCCGAGCGCCACCCACACGGCGGACCACGCGAGGGCTTCCCGGACGCCGACGGCGTGCGCACGCCGGTGGGCGAGCAGGTCGATGGCGAGCATGGCCAGGATCACGCCGAGCACGGCGGCCCAGGCCCAGATCGGGACGGTCACGAGACACTCCTCCGGTTCGATCACGAACCGGAGGTCTCCCCGGTCACCTGACGGTGACGCCGGCACCGGGCTGCTCAGGGGCAGCCGGATTGACGATGCCGGACCGGGCGGGTACTCCCCTCCGCTACTCCAGAATGACGAACTGCACTTCGTCTGTCAAGTTCGGACGTCTACTGTGGCCGCTATGGCTTCGTGGACGTTCCTCAGCAACCACGCGCACGTCCTGCTGTGCGTGGCCGCGAATCCCGACCGGACGCTGCACGAGATCGCCGAGCGGGTGGGCATCACCGAACGCGGGGTGCAGCTGATCCTCGCGGACCTGATCGCGGAGGGCTACCTCGAGCGCGAGCGCGTCGGCCGGCGCAACCACTACAAGATCCACCCGGAAGGCCGGCTGCGCCACCCGCTGGAGGCGCACCACCGGGTGGCCGACCTGGTCGCGGCGCTCGGCGACGAACCCGCGGCCCCGGCGTGACAGACCCTCAGGACACCAGCCAGACCGCGGAATCGCCCGCCACGCGACCGGACCCGTCGCTGCCGAGCACGACCTCGCCCCAGCCGTCCGGTGCGGTGAACGGCGTGCTGCCCGTGTTGACCACGCACACCAGCTTCCCGCGCCGGAACGCCGAAACCGCGTCGGCGCCGGTGTCCAGCCACTCCACCGGACCCGGTTCACCCAGCCGGAATTCCCGCCGGGCCCGGACGGCGCGGCGGTACAGCCGCAGCGTCGAGGTGTCGTCCTTCTCCTGCACGTCCACCGCGTACCGGGCGAACCACGGCGGCTGCGGCAGCCACGGCACCCCCGTGCCGAACCCGAACGCCGGGGCGTCGGCGGCCCACGGCAGCGGGACCCGGCAGCCGTCGCGGCCCTTCTCCGCGCCGCCGGTGCGGTGGAACACCGGGTCTTGACGGGCTTCGTCGGGGAGGTCCTGGACCTCCGGCAAGCCGAGTTCTTCGCCCTGGTAAAGGAAAACGGAGCCGGGGAGGGCCAGCACCAGGAGCAGCGCCGCCCGGGCCCGGCGCTCGCCGAGTTCCGCGTCGACTTCGCCGCGGGGACGCATCAGGGCCGCGAAGGCGTCGTTGCTCGCCGGGGCGGGCTCGGGGCGGACGATGCCGTAGCGCGTGACCGCCCGGTGGACGTCGTGGTTGGCCAGCGTCCACGCCGCCGGGGCGCCGTGCACCGCCGTGCGGGCCGTGGCGCGCTCGATGGCCCCGCGCAGGGCGCGCGCCTCCCACGGCTGAACGAGCAGGTCGAACGAGAATGCCTGGTGCAGCTCGTCCGGGCGCAGGTAGCGGTCCAGGTCGGCCGGGTCCGGGACCCAGACCTCCCCGACCAGCAGCAGGTCGCGCTCGCGGCCGTAGCCGGCGGCGAGCGCGTGCCAGCGCCGGAAGATCTCGTGCACCTCCGGCCGGTTCCAGCTGTAGGCGTTGTAGCCGCCGTCGGCCGGGTCCCAGTCGCGCAGGGCGGCGTCCTTGATCAGGCCGTGGCAGACGTCGATGCGGAAGCCGTCCACGCCGCGGTCGAACCAGAAGCGCAGGACGTCGTCGAAGTAGGCCAGGACTTCCGGATTGCGCCAGTCGAAGTCCGGCTGCTCGCGGGTGAACAGGTGCAGGTACCACTGCCCGGGCGTGCCGTCGGGCTCGGTGACGCGGGTCCACGCGGGCCCGCCGAAGACGGACTGCCAGTTGTTGGGCGGCTCGTCACCCCGGCCGTCGCGGAAGACGAACCGCGCGCGCTCGGGGGAGCCGGGGCCGGCGGCCAGCGCCGCGGCGAACCAGGGGTGGCGCTCCGAGCAGTGGTTGGGGACCAGGTCCAGCAGGATCCGCAGGCCGCGGCCGTGCGCCTCGGCGACCAGGCGGTCGAACGTCTCGAGGCTGCCGTATTCCGGGTTGACGCCGTGGTAGTCGGCGATGTCGTAGCCGTGGTCCGCCTGTGGCGAGGGGTAGCAGGGGTTCAGCCAGATCGCGTCCGCGCCGAGCCCGGCGATGTGGCCGAGCCGCCCGATCACCCCGCCGAGGTCACCGACGCCGTCGCCGTCGCTGTCGGCGAAGGACCGGACGTAGAGCTGGTAGACCACCGCGTCGTCCCAGAACGAACGCGGGCGGGAGGAAGTCGAAGGCACCTCGGGATCTTCGCACGCGTGCCCCGGCACGGGTGGTTGACTGGGTTCATGTCGGTGGGGACGCACGAGGTCGCGGTGTTCGAGGCGGCCAGGGCGAGGCTGGAGGCCATCGCCTACCGCCTGCTGGGGTCGGCCGGCGACGCCGAGGACGCGGTGCAGGACACGTACCTGCGCTGGCAGTCCGCGGACCGGGAGCTCGTCGAGACGCCCGAGGCGTGGCTGACGAAGGTGCTCACCAACCTCTGCCTCAACCGGCTCACGTCGGCGCGGGCCCGGCGGGAAACGTACGTCGGCCAGTGGCTTCCGGAGCCCGTCCTCGCCGGGGACCGGATGCTCGGTCCGTCCGACACCGTCGAACAACGGGAATCGGTCTCCATCGCGATGCTCACGCTGATGGAGCGGCTGACGGCCAGGGAACGCGTCGTGTACGTCCTGCGGGAGGCGTTAGGGTACGCGCACGGCGAAATCGCCGAGGTGCTCGACCTCACCGAGGCGAACTGCCAGCAGATCCACCGGCGGGCCAAGCAGCACCTGGCCGCCGACCGGCGCCGGGTCGAGGTCGACGCGGCCGCCGCCCGCAAGATCGTCGAGGAGTTCCTCGCAGCGGCCCTCAGCGGCCGGACCGACTCACTCGTGAAGCTGCTGACCGACGACGCGACCAGCATCGGCGACGGCGGCGGCGTGGTCTTCTCGGTGCCGCGGCCGATCACCGGTGCCCTGCGGGTGGCGCGGTTCCTGCGCACGCTGTTCACGCCGGGCGAGGCCAAGTGGGAGATGGTCGGCGGCCGCCCCGCCCTGTACGCGGCGGTCGCCAACGGCGTGCCGGCGCTGGTCATGGTGGTCGGCGACCGGGTCGCCGGCGTCTTCGCGCTGGACGTGACGGCGGACGGCATCGCGGCCGTGCACGCCCAGGCCAACCCGGCCAAGCTGGCCCGCGCGACACGCCGGTGGGACGCCTCCGAGCACGGGGAGCCGCTCGCCGGCGACTGGTGACCCAGGTCACGTCGAACTCCTGTCAGGTTTCGCGGCCCCGCCCGGTTCAGGGAGCACACACCGACCGGACAGGAGCAAGACCATGAAGCACCGCATCATCGTCCTCGGGGCCGGATACGCCGGAGCCAACGCGGCCGGTCGCCTCGCCAAGCGGCTGCACCCCGCCGACACCGAAATCACCCTCGTCAACGCCGACCCCGAGTTCGTCGAGCGCGTCCGCCTGCACCAGCTGGCGACCGGCCAGGATCTGAAGCCCCGCCCGCTGACCGGCGTCTTCGCGGGCACGGGTGTGCAGGTGCGGATCGCGCAGGTCACCGCCGTCGACGCGGATCGCAAGACGGTCGCCCTCGCGGAAGGCGACGAGCTCGCCTACGACACGCTCGTCTACGCCCTCGGCAGCACCGCCGCCGACAGCGGTGTTCCCGGTGTCGCCGAGCACGCCCACCACCTCGCCGGCAAGCAGTCCGCGCTGCGGTTGCGGGCGCGGCTGGCCGAGGTCCCCGCGGGCGGGACCGTGCTCGTCGTCGGCGGTGGCCTCACCGGCATCGAAGCCGTCACCGAAATCGCCGAAGCGCGCCCCGATCTCGAGGTCACCCTCGCCGCCCGCGGCGGCCTCGGTGACTGGTTGAGCGAGAAGGCCCGGGACCACCTGCGAGAGACGTTCGGCCGGCTCGGCGTCACCGTGCACGAGAACACGGCCATCGCGAGTGTCGAGGCGGCCGCGGCGGTCACCGCCGACGGCCGCACGATCCCGGCCCGGGTGACCGTCTGGACGGCCGGGTTCGCCGTCCACCCCCTCGCCGCGGCCACCACGCTGGCGGTCTCCGCGACCGGGCGGATCGTGGTCGACGAGACGATGCGGTCGGTCTCGCACGCCGACGTCTACGCCGTCGGCGACGCCGCGCTCGCCCCGGGCGCGAGCGGCGAGCCGCTACGGATGTCGTGCGCCTCGGGCGTTCCCTCGGCCTACCAGGCGGCCGACGCCATCGCCGCCCGGCTGACCGGACGCCCGCTCCCGGAGAACAAGCTCGGCTACACCGCCCAGTGCATCAGCCTCGGCCGCCACGACGCGGTCGTGCAGTGGGTGACCCCGGACGACCGGCCGAAACCGTCCGCCGTTACCGGCCGCATGGCCGCGCGCCTCAAGGAAATCATCTGCAAGAGCGCGGCTTGGAGCATCTCGCACCCGACCTCGATGGCTCCGGTTCGCCGCCGGCACACCGTCCCGGCCGGAGAACCGCTCTCCACGCTTTCAGGACGGCACTGAGGGCAGGGGAACTTCGGCGGTGACGCCGTCGGGCCAGGTCAGGGTGACGTGGTGGCCGTCCGCGGCGATCGCCAGTGACGGGTCGGCGTCCTCCGGGCCGCCGCGGTCCAGGACCACCACCGCGGCGAACACGGCTCCCGGCTCCGGCGGCCCGTCGGTGGCGACGAACGGGAGCGCGGTCCACTCGCCCAGCGGCGAGGCCCCGGCCTCGACCACCACGTCCGCCGTGGTGAAGCCGCGCAGCGGACGCACTTGCGAGCGGAGGTCCGGGGTCCGTGCGGCGGCGGTCCCCGGCTCGGTCACCGGCCGGGTCGCGGCCGGCACCGGCCAGCCGCTCAGCCGCAGTGAACGGACCGCATCGCCGACGTCGTCGAGGCGCGCGAGCCGCACCTCCACGCCCCGCCGCACCACCGAAGCCACCGTCAGCACCGGGCCCGGCACCACCGGCCCGCTGCGGCCGGAGCCGTGGTCGGGGGAGTCGTCGCCGGCCGTGTCGACCCAGCGGACCCGCCCCTGGGACGCCGCCGCCAGCACGCCGCCCGGCAGTTCGGTCGCGTAGCACGTCGAAAACCCCGCCCGGTGGCTCGCCCGGCCGTCCGCGTCGAGCACGTACACCGTGTTGTCGGGAAGCTCGGGAACCTCGGGTGAAGAAGCCAGCGGAAAGGTCGCCGTCGAATAGCCGAGCCGGGCGTAGAGCGGCGAGTCGGCGCGCGGGTCGCCCGGGCGGGCGTGGTCCGTGCCGTGGTTGACCACCAGTGCGATGCCGTCGCGACGCCGTCCCGAAACCAGCCAGCCGGGCGCGGGGACGACGCGGGCGACGTCCCCCGTCTCGATCGGCAGCGGCTCCTCGACGTCCGTCCACACGGGATGGTGCGCGGGCAGGGCCAGCCCCAGTAGGCCCTTGGCCGCCCAGTACGGCGAACCGGGTCCGGAGTAGGCCTGGCGCATCGCGGGCCAGGCGTGGTGCCAGCCGAGGTCCAGCAGCCCGTCGGGCGCGCCCCGGCCGGCGAAGTGCCGCACCATGCCGCCGGCCACCCGCCGGGTCAGGCCCGGGGACAGCCCGGTGGTCCCGGTGAAGGCGCCGACCCAGAACGGCGCCGCGGCCGCGAAGCGGTAGACCAGGCTGCGGCCCTGCAGCAGCGGCGAGCCGTCGCTGCCGACCAGCCGGACGGCGTCGTCGAGGTAGTCCCGGAGGTCCGCGCTCCACTGGTGCCGCAGCGAGCCGGGGCACAGGGTGCCGGTGACGTCGAACAGGTGCGTCCACAGCAGCGGGTACAGGTGCAGGGCCCAGCCCGTGTAGTGGTCGTAGGCGCGCTCGTCGCCGTCGCTGAGCCAGCCGCCCGGCCGCCGCAGCGACGCGTGCACGGCGAGGTCCTCTTCGACGTCCGCCGCCGACCACGGCCCGCCGGCCTCGCGCAGGAACGACTCCACGACGATCCGGAACCACACCCAGTTGATCGGCGGGTAAGGCTGCCCGATCACCGTGGCGAGCCAGGCGACGACCCGGTCGCGGACGCCGTCGTCGAGCCGGTCCCACAGCCACGGCCGGGTCAGCTGCAGCACCAGCGCGATCGACGCGGCCTCCACTTTGGACTGACCGAGTTCGTCGGGGCGCGGCCACGCCTCGGGTGACGCCGGATCGGTGCCGGCGGCCAGCCCGCGCGCGTAGTGCTCGAGGTGACCGCCCGGGTCCGCGCCGCCCTCCCCGGCGACGCGGAAGCCGGCGATCAGGAACGTCCGGGCGAACCCTTCCAGGCCGTCCGAGACGCGGCCGTTGCGGCTGGCCGGGCCGGGCAGGTCGATCCGCGCGCCCGCCGGGGACCGGTACTTCCCGGCCGCTGTGAGCAGGTGGTCGGCGTACGCCGCCCAGTGCCCGCGGGTCCAGCCCGTGTACGGCGAGAGCCGCCGGTCTTCGACGGCGGTCATGCCTGCACGGCCAGGGAATGCCGGGTCACCGGGGCCCGGGGCGGCAGGCCCGCGGCGTAGCGCTCCAGTTCGCCGAGCGCCTCGGCGCTCATCCGGCGGGTTTCCGAGCCCAGCGAACCCGCCACGTGCGGGGTCAGCACCACGTTGGGCAGGTCGTAGAGCGGGGAGCCGGCGGGCAGCGGCTCGGGCTCGGTGACGTCGAGGACGGCGTGCAGGCCGGCGGTGGCGCAGGCGTGTTCGAGGGCCGCGGTATCGACGAGCGCGCCCCGCGCGGTGTTGATCAGCACGGCACCGGACGGTAGCGCGGCCAGCTCGGTGGCGCCGATCATGTGCCGCGTCTCCGGCAGCGACGGTGCGTGCAGGCTCAGCACGTCCGCTTGCGGCAGGGCTTCCGCCAGGGTCGCGGGCTCGGCGCCGGCCGCCCGGATCTCGCTCGCGTCGGCCACCGGGTCGACGACGAGCACCCGGGCCAGGTCCAGCAGCCGCAGCAGCGCGGCGACCCGGCGGCCGACGCGGGAAAACCCGACCAGCACCACCGTCCGGTCGCGGCCGGACAGCTCGCCGCGCTGCTCGCGGTAGCTCCAGTCCTCGCGGAACTTCCGGGCGTCGGCGGCCAGGAACGGCACCTTCTTGAACGCCCACAGGATCGCGCCCAGGGTGTATTGGGCGACCGGCTCGGCGTTGGCGTCGGCGGCCGTGGTGACCAGCAGGCCCCGGTCGAAGACGGCCGCGCCGACGTGGTCGCGGACGCTACCGGCGGCGTGCAGCACCGCGCGCAGGTTCGGCGCGGCCCGCAGGACCGCGTCGTCGAGCGGGGGACAGCCCCACGACGTGATCAGCACCTCCACCTCCGCCAGCCGCGCGCGCACCGGCGCCGAGGCGAGCTCGTCGGCGCACAGCGGCTCGCCGAGCCGGGCGGTGGCGCGCAGCCGGGCCAGTTCCGCGGCGCCGAACTGCAGTTCCCTCGTGTCCCGCGCCATCACCAGCAGGGTCTCCGGACGCCGGGTCACTTGACGCTGCCCGCCGCCAGCCCGGACCGCCATTGCCGGTGCAGCAGGACGAACGCGACGACCAGCGGTAGCACGGCCAGCAGGGAGCCGGTGATGACGAGCGGGTTGTACTGCGGGAACTGGGTGACGCGCGTGCTCCACTGGTACAGCCCGAGGCTCATCGGGAACAGCTTCGGGTCGGTGAGCATCACCAGCGGGAGGAAGAAGTTGTTCCAGATCCCCACGAACTGGAACAGGAAGATGGTGACCAGGCCGGGCCGCATCATCGGCAGCGCGATGGTGAAGAACGTCCGCAGCTCGCCCGCGCCGTCGGTCCGGGCGGCTTCGAGCACCTCGCCGGGCACCGCGGCTTCGGCGTAGACGCGGGCGAGGTAGACGCCGAAGGGGTTGGTGAGCAAGGGGATGAACACCGCCCAGAACGTGCCGACGATCTCCAGCTGCGACGCCAGCAGGTACAGCGGCAGGGCCAGCGCGGTGGTCGGCACGAGAACCCCGGTCAGCGTCACCGCGAACAGCGCCCGGCGGCCCGGGAAGTCGAGCTTCGCGATCGCGTACCCGCAGGCGGCGCAGATCAGCGAGCCGAGCACCGCGCCGAGGCCCGCATAGAGCAGCGAGTTGCGGATCCAGGCGAGGAAGACGCCGTTCTCCTGCGTGAACAGCGCGCTGAGGTTGGCCCCGAGGTTGAACTGCCCGAACTCGAACGCGCCGGTCGTGGAGAAGTCGCCGACGGACTTGGTGGCCGAGGTGACCAGCCAGATCAGCGGCAGGACCGCGTACAGCGCGGCCAGCACCAGCAGGACGTGCACGACCGTGCGTGACGTCCACCGCGAACCTGCTTTCCGGGGGTTCCGGGTGGCGGAGCCCCCGGCCCGAGGCGAAGCCTCGGATGACACAGCTTGAGGGGTCAGGGTCACCGGGACCTCCGGTTGGACAGGCGCATGACCAGCGCCGAGAGCAGAGCGGAAACCAGCGCCAGCAGCACGGACGCGGCGGCGGCGCGGCCGTAGTCATTGGCGATGAACGCGGCCTCGTACACGTAGAGGCTCGGGGACCAGGTGCTCGTCACCGAGCCGGTGAACCCGCGCAGCACCAGGGGTTCGGTGAACAGCTGCAGGGACCCGATGACGGTGAACACGAGGGCGACGAACATCGTCGGCCGGATCATCGGGACCTTGACCGACCACGCCGTCCGGACGCCCCCGGCGCCGTCGGCGCGCGCGGCTTCGAGGACGTCACGGGGGACGGCCTGCAGCGCCGTGTAGAAGATGATCATGTTGTAGCCGACCCACTGCCAGGTCGCGATGTTGACGATCGAGGGCAGGATGCCGGTCTTGCCCAGCGGGTCGAACGGCAGGAGCGCGGTCAGCCCGGAGTTCGGGCTGTAGAGGTACGCCCAGATGAGGCCGGTGATCACGGTCGGCACCGCGTAGGGCAGGAAGACCGCCAGCGACCACACCCGCTTGAGCCGCACGACGGCGGAGTCGATGAGCAGGGCGAGCAGGAGCGCCAGGCCGAGCATGATCGGGATGTGGACCAGGACGAACAGCGCCACGTTGCCGAGGCTCGCGTGGAACGCGCTGTCGGTGAGCACGTCGGCGTAGTTGCCGAGCGCCACGAACGCCTGTGTCGGACCGGAGAAACCCAAGCCGGACAGGCGATCGGTGAACAAGCTCAGGTAGAGCGCGTACCCGATCGGGACGAGCACGGTGGCCGTCAGCAGGATCGCGAACGGGGCCGCCAGCACGAGGCCGGCGCGGCCGCGGCCACGGCGGCCCTGCGCGGTGGCGCCGGGGCGGGCGGGCGCCGGCACGCTCGCGGCGCGTTCGGGGGTGAGGACGGTCATCAGGCTTTCCCTTCCAGCACGGTCAATCCCCGCTCGCGCAGTTCGGCGACGACGCCGGCCTGCGTCTGCCGGACGGCGGTGGCCAGGGTCGTGCCGCCCGTCTTCACCCCGCCCATCCGGTCGACGACGGTGGAGAACGTCCGCAGGGCGTTGGGGCCCCAGGTCCAGTCCGGGACGCGCCGGGCGGCTTCGTCGAGCACGTCGTACACCGGGGCGCCGGCGAAGTACCCGCCCTTGTAGGCCTTCCGGGCCACGTCCCGGCTCGGCAGGTAGCCGGGGAACGGCGTGGTGAACGTGGTGCCGATCTTCGCGACGGCCGGGTCGGTGCTCAGCCAGCGCAGGAACTTCACCGCGGCCTCGGGCACCTTGCTTTCGGCGGAGACGGCGAACGCGCTGCCGCCCTGCACGCCGTTGGCCGGGACGCCGTCCCAGGTCGGCATCGTGGTGACCGCCCACCGGTTCTTGTCCTGCGGGATGGACTTCACCAGCGTGCCGACGCTCCAGGACGCGCCGAGCAGGCCCCACAGCCGGCCGGTGTGCATCGCCCCGATCCAGTCCTGGTCGCCCGTCGGGGCCGTGGCCACCAGGCCGTCGCGGATCATGCCCTGCCAGTAGTCGGCGGTGCGCAGGGTGCCGGCGCCGTCGATGTCCACCCGCCACGAGCCGCCGTCGACGCGCCACCACGGATCGCCCGCCTGCCAGCACATACCGGCGAAGAAGGAGCCGTCGTTGAGCGGGAACGTCGTCACGCGCGCCGCCGGGTCGGCCTTCTTCACCGCCTGCGCGGCGGTGCGGAATTCCTCCCACGTTCGCGGCACCGCGATCCCGTGCCGGTCGAACAGGTCCTTGCGGTAGTAGAGCACCATCGGGGCGAGGTCCATCGGGACCGCCCAGGTGCGGCCGCCGGGCCGCACGCCCTGCCAGGCCGCGGGGGAGTAGCCGCGTTCCAGGTCCGCGAGATCGTCGGTGAGGTCCCGCAGGCCGCCGGTGGTGAGCAGCTGCGGCAGGCCCTGGTACTCGGCGTGCAGGATGTCCGGGGCGTTGTGGGCGCGCAACGCGTTGGTCTGCTGGGCGTAGCCGCCCTTCAGGCCGGCCGCGATCACGTTGAGCTCCACCGTGATGTCCGGGTGCGCCGCGTTGAACCCGGCGACGTACTTGTCCATGCCGGTGAGCCACGACCAGATGCGCACCCGCGTGGCACCGGAAGCCGTGGTCGTCGACGACGCGCAGCCGCCGATCAGCCCGCCGGCCGCGAGGGCGGCCGTGGCCGAGAGGAACGTCCGGCGGTTCAGGGCCGCCGATTCCCGAAGCGTCATTGCTCCTCCGTCGAAGTGATGGCTGTCACTGTCGGGCTGTGTCATAGTGCGAGTCAACAATTCAGGTCAAAACCGATCACAAACGATCAGAACCGAAGGGGACACTGTGGTCCTGCGCTCGGTCTTCGACGGCCGTCCGGTGGTGCGGCCCGCCTTTCCGGACGTCCGCGACCGGGCGGTCTGGGACGCGGCCGACGGGACCGAGCTGCTCGCCGACGCCCGCGCTCTGCTCGCGCGGCCGGCGCCGGTCCTGACGGCCACGGCGTGGGCCCGGACGTTCCGCGACGGCGTCCGGACCGACTACGAAGACGCCGCCCGCGAGCTCCGCGAACGCGTCACCACGCTGGTGCTGGCCGCGGTGCTGGCCCCGGAGGAGACGGCGTTCCTCGACGGCGCGATCGACGGGCTGGTCGCGCTGGCCGAGGCGACCACCTGGTGCTGGGCGCCCCACGACCGGCACGCGGCCGCCCGGGGCGAGATGCTCGCCGATCCCGACGACCCCTTCCTCGACCTGGGCGCGGCCGAAGCCGCAGCCCTGTTCGCCTGGGCCGATCACGTCCTCGGCCCGCTCTTCGACGGCCGGGCTTCCGGCCTGCGCAAGCGGTTGCGGCGGGAAGTCGAACTCCGCGTCCTGACGCCGTTCGAGCGCGTCCGCGACTGGCACTGGCTCGGCCTCGACGGCGACGCGCACAACTGGAACCCGTGGATCCACAGCGCCGTCCTCACCGCCGCGCTGCTGCTCGTCGACGACGAAGAGCGGCGCCTGCGGCTGGTGCGGCTGGTGGTCGAAGGCCTCGACCACTACGTCGCCGTGCTGCCCGACGACGGCGGCATCGACGAAGGCGTCGCCTACTGGTGGCACGGGGCCTGCCGCCTGCTGGAGTGCCTCGACCTGCTGGCCGACGCCACCGGCGCCGACGCGGGCGAGCTGCCCGTGCTGGCTCCGCTGATCCGCTTTCCGCACCGGATGCACCTGGGCGGCGATGCGTATGTCAACGCCGGAGACGCCCCGGCCCGCCTGTCGCCGGCCCAGCCGTGGCACGTCCTGCACCGGTGGGGCGAGCGGCTCGGCGACGACGACGTCCGGGCGCACGCGGTGAGCCGGGCGCGCGCGAGCGGCCGGCTCGTCTGGCCGTCGGCCGGGCTGGGCCGCGCTCTGGCCGGGCTGGCCGACCCGGACTGGCGGAAGGCGGTGACCGCGGAGCCCGGCGCGAGCTGGCTGGCCCGCGAAGAGTGGCTGCCGCGGGTGCAGGTGCTCGTGGCCCGGGAGACGGCGGGTACGCCGCGCGGGCTGACCGTGGCGGCCAAGGCCGGCCACAACGGCGAGCGGCACAACCACCTCGACGTCGGGTCCTACTGGGTGGCGGTCGACGGGGTGCCGGTGGTGGCCGACGCCGGCCAGCCGACCTACACCGCGGCCAGCTTCGGGCCGGACCGCTACCGGGCTTGGGCGCTGCGCAGCGAGTGGCACAACGTTCCCGAGCCGGGCGTCACGCAGGAACCGGGGGAGGACCGCGCGGCGCGGGACGTCCGGGTCGAGCTCACCGCGGCCGCGGCCACGCTGTCCGCGGACCTCGCCGGGGCCTACCCGGGGGTGCCACGCTGGACCCGGTCGGTGCGGCTGGTCCGCGCCACGCCCGCGTACGTCGAGGTGGCGGACGACGAGTCCGTCCGGCCGGTCCGGCTGCGGCACGTCCTCGCGGGCGACGTCGAACTGGGGGAGGGCGAAGCGTTCGCCTCCTTCGGTGGCCGGCGGGTGCTGCGGCTGAGCTGGGACGCCCGGCACACCACCGCGGAACTCGAGCGGCGGCCGCTGGCCGATCCCCTGCTGCGGGCCTCCTGGGGCGCGCAGCTGACCCGGCTCACCCTGCTGGTGCGCGAGGGCCCGGCGCGGGTCCGGCTGGAGCAGGTCCGGTGATGCTCGCCTCCGAACGGCACCAGCTGATCCTTTCGGTGGTGCGCGAGCACGGCGCGGTCCGGCTCGCCGACCTCGTGGAGCGGCTGGGCGTCACCGCGGTCACCGTGCGGCGGGACGTCACCGAGCTGGCCGACCGCGGCCTGCTGACGCGGGTGCACGGCGGGGTCACGCTGACCCGGCCCCGCGGCGGCCACCCCGAGCCGGGGCGCGCGGCTTCGGCGTTCGGCCCGGCCGCGCACGGCGCGCTGGTCGGCATGGTCGCGCCGTCGGTCGAGTACTACTGGCCGACGGTGGTCCAGGGTGCGCAGTCCACCGTGGCCGCCAGCGGGGGCCGGCTCGTCCTGCGCGCGTCCAGCTACGACGCGGCCGAGGACCGCCGTCAGATCACCAAGCTCCTCGAACGCGGTGTGCAGACGCTGCTGGTCGCCCCGGCCACCAGCGGGCGGGGAGCCCTGGACCTGCTGCGCTGGCTGGGTTCGCTGAGCGTCCCGGTGGTGCTCGTCGAACGCCTGCCGCCGCCGGAGCTGCCGACGCTGGCGCTGGACGCGGCCACCACGGCGCACGCGCTCGGCGCGGGCCTGGCCGTCCGGCACCTGGTTTCCCTCGGCCACCGCGGGGTCGGGCTGGTCACGTCCCGGTCCAGCCCGACGAGCCGGGCGCTGCGCACCGGCTGGCGCGAGACGATCGGGTCCCTGGGGCTGGACACCGGCGCGGCGCTCGACCTCGACGTGCCCGTCTACGGCTCCCCGGGGTGGGCGCAGGAGTACGACGCCCTGCTGGACCGCTGCCTCCGGGCCGGCGTCCGGGCGCTGCTCGTGCACGCCGACCGGGAGGCCATCGGCCTGATCGAACGGGCGCGCGACGGCGGCATCGCGGTGCCCGGCGAACTGGCGGTGGTCTCCTACGACGACGAGGTCGCGGCGGCGTCCGATCCGCCGCTGACGGCGGTGTGCCCGCAGAAGCACCGGCTCGGCGCGGTGGCCGCCGAGCTCGCGCTGGCCCGGCTCGCCGACACGACCGGGCGGCCCGTGCACCGGCTGCAGCTCTGGCCGACGCTCGTGGTGCGCGAATCGTGCGGAAGCGCGCCGGAATCCGCACTCGAGTGAAGGGCCGGATCGAATGGCGGGTGGTGCGGATTGCCCCGCCGGGACTCGGTTCAGGCGCTCGCAACCTCAGGAGGCCGCGAGGCGGCGGAGGGCCGCGTGCGTCGTCACCGCCGTGCCGAGGGCGACGACGAGCACCGTGCCCGTCATCAGGACACGCGCCCGGGACCTGATCTTCCGAGCCGGGATCAGCGGGCGGGACACGGCGAGGCCGGTGAGCGTGCGTTCGGCGTCCGCCATCGACGGCCGGGCCGCCGGTTCCGGGCGGACGAGGTCCAGCAGCGCATCGAGCACCGCGCCGCGGGTCCGCGGCGGGACGACGGTGCCCGGCACCCGCCCTTCGAGGGCGAAGTACAGGGTGGCGCCCAGGGAATAGACGTCCGAGGCGCACCCCGGGCTCGCACCCCCGGCCACCTCCGGGGCGGGGAAACCACCGGTGCCCAGCCCGAAGCCGGCGATCTTGGCCGTCCCGTCCGCGGTGAGGAGCACCTTGTCCGGGCCGAAGCCGCGGTGGAGGATCCCCTCGGCGTGCGCGGCCGCCAGCGCCGAAGCCAGCTGCGCGCCGAGGGCCGCGACGCGGTCCGGCCGGAAGCTCCCGCGCCGCTCGACCAGGTCCGCCAGGGTGCCGGCCGCCAGGTCCTCCGTCACCACGTACGGCGTCAGGTCGTGCTCGAACACGTCGTGCACCACGACCACGTGCGGGTGGTGCAGCCGGACGGCCGCGCGCGCGTCGCGGATCGCCTTGGCCCGGACGCGGTCGGAATGGGCCGCGTCGAACGGGCACCCGGGCGGCAGCCGTTCGACGACCACGAACCGGTCCAGCAATTCGTCCTTGGCCCGCCACGCCGTGGCGCCGGGATGGTGGCCGGCCGGTTCGAGCAACCGGTATCGCCCGGCCAATGCACCCTTTTTCGCTGCCACCCGTATCCCCTGTCGCCGTCGACGGCCCCTCTGAAAGGAAATACGGCCGCAACGGGAAACAGGTTCGGTAATTCTCACGCCTCGGACATCGCCGCGGGCGCTGCTGCGGTGCTTTCCCCGGTGACGAACGCCGGGACCACCGCGGCGGGCTCGGCGGCCGGACCGCCGTCGAGCTGGTCGACCGCCCGGCGCACGGCCAGCGCCCCCAGTTCGGCCGCCGGGACCACCACCGCGGTGGGCCGGATCCGCTGCTGCCCCGCCACGGTGTCCGAGCAGACCGCGACGACGGAGACGTCGCCGGGTACCCGCCGCCCGCGGTGCCGCAGGGTGCCCATGACCAGCGGGAGGGCGGCTTCGTCGTGCACGACCAGCGCGGTCGGGCCGCCGTCGGCGAGCAGTTCGTCCAGGCAGCGGGCGACGTCTTCGGCGACCGGCGCGCAGGGCCGGGAAACCGCTTTCACGCCGCGCTCGCCGGCGGCGGCCTGGAAGCTCTCCGTGAAGCCCGTCAAGTACCGGAGCCGGTGGCCGGGCAGGGTGGCCGACGCCCCGAGGTGGGCGACCGACCGGTGGCCCAGGTCGGCGAGGTGGGTGAGGCAGGCCCGGCCGGCCGGCGCGAAGCCGAGCGTCACCGACGCCAGCCCGCGGTACTGCCCCGGCGCGCCGACCAGCACCGCGGGGCGGCCGGAAGCCAGCAGGACGGGCACGCGCGGGTCGTCGTCGCCGGCGTCCAGCACGATCACCGCGTCGGCCAGTGCGGCCGAGGTCACCCGGTGCAGGCCCGACGTGCCGTCGTCGTCGGTCACCAGGAGCAGGTCGTAGCCGCGGCCGCGGGCCGTGCCCGCGGCCGCGGAGAAGAACTCCATCTCCATGCCCAGCTGCCGGTCGCCGAGCGGCGGCACCGCCACCGCGAGGACGCCGGCGCGGGGGGACGGCGAGCCGCCGCGGCGCCGGTAGCCGAGGGCGCGGATGGTTTCTTCGACCCGGCGCCGGGTGGCCGGCGAGATCGTCCGCTTCCCGGTGATCACGTAGGACACCGTGCTCGCCGAGACACCGGCCGCGTTCGCCACGTCGGTGATCGTCACCGCGCCGCGGCCGCCGCCCGACGGCTCGTCCGCCACGTCGCGGAAATTCGTCATCTTGGTGAGGACTTTCTCGAGACCCATTGTCCGATCCGTTGTCCGGCCGGAAGTTAGCGCTAACAAGAAGGGGTGGACGCCGACCTTAATGCCGGTCAACGCAGCTGGTCAAGCCACCTTCGTCGGATGATCGAAAACGCCTCGACGCCGATTCATTCCCCGGGACGGCAGTCGGTCACCGGCATCCCGCGGTTGCCGCCGCGGGCCAGGGCGATGAAGCCGAAGGTGGTCGATTCGCCCGGCTTCAGCACCGCATTCCACTCGGCGTTCGCGATCGCCGCGGTGGCGCCGGTCCGCACGAGCCTGCCGTTCCAGAGGTCGTCGATGCTCGTCCCGGCGGGGGTGGTCCAGCTGACCGTCCACCCGATGACTTGAGCCCGCCCGCTGTTGCGGACGGTCACCAGTCCCTGGAACCCGCCGTCCCACGACTTCACCACCTGGTAGCGCGCGGCGCAGCCGGCGGGACCCGGGTTCCGGGACGCCGACGGGGTCGTGGACGGCGCCGAAGCGAGCTGGGCGGCCGCGCTCGCGGACTCCCGGCCGGGCGGGATCGACGTCGTCGCCGCCACGACGGCGGCCGCGGTCAACGCCAGCGCCGTCCCGGCGAAGGCCAGCCGGGAGCGGCGACGGCGCGCCGGCACGGGAACGCTGTCCGCCGGGGCCGCCATCGGGACCACCCCGGGCGCGGTGGCGCGGGTCAGCAGCCGCGCGGCCCCGGCCATCGTGGGGCGGGCGACCGGATCCCGGTGGAGCAAGCGGAGGACGGCGTCGGTGACCGGGCCGCTGGTGACGGGCGGGGTCACGGTGCCGGCACCGACGCGTTTGAGCAGGGCCAGCTGGTTTTCGTCGGTGCCGAACGGCGGCCGTCCTTCGAGCGCGGTGTAGAGCGTCGCGCCGAGCGAGTAGACGTCGGACGGGAAGCCGGGTTCGGCGCCGTCGGCGACTTCCGGGGCGAGGTAGGCCGGCGTGCCGACGACCAGCCCGCGGCCGGTGGCGGTGCCTTCGCCGCGCGCGTGGGCCACCCCGAAGTCGGTGATCTTCGCCGCGCCGTCGGTGGTGACCAGGACGTTGTTGGGGCTGATGTCGCGGTGCACCACGCCTTCCGCGTGCGCCGCGGCCAGCGCCGAGGCGAGCTGGGTGCCCAGTTCGGCCACGTGCTCCGGCACCAGCGGGCCGTGCTCCTCGAGCAGCTCGGTCAGCGTGCGGGCCGGCAGGTACTCCATCGTGATGTAGGCCGCGGCCCCCTGCTCGACGACGTCGTACACGACGACCGCGTGCGGGTGGCGCAGCCGGGCGGTGACCCGGGCCTCCCGGATCGTCCGGTCGCGCGTGCGCTCGGCGGCCGCCGGGTCGGCGGGGGAGTCGGGGAAGAGCTGCTTGATCGCCACCAGGCGGTCGAGCCGCTCGTCCTTCGCCCGCCACACGGTCCCCATCGCGCCGTGACCCGCCCGGCCCAGCACGCGGTACCGGCCGGCGATCACTGCCCCTTCGTGCACGGGCACGCTCCCCTCCGTCGTTTCCGTCATCGGGGAACACGGCCGGTTCCGGCGCGCAGTTCGGCTCGTCGGACCAATTCACTCACCTGGGTGGGGGTACGAAATGCGTTCGACGTATTCGTTCCGGATGCCGGAAACGCGGCCGGCCGCTACGGAAGAATCGGCAATTCGGTTGTGACGGAACGATAACGGTCTCACTGCGTCCGGCAGCTGAGGGCCGGGACGCCCGGGTGGCCGCCGGTGATGTCCTGGTTCAGGCCGAACGAGGCCGAGCCGTCCGGCTCGACGAGCGCGTTCCAGCCCGCGTCGGTGACCGTCACCGACGACCCGGCCTGGGTCAGGGTGCCGTTCCACAGGTCCCGGATGCCGGCCCCGCCGGGCTGCACCCAGGTCACCGTCCAGCCGGTGAGCCGGGTCTCCCGGTCGTTGTGCACGGTCACCTGCGCCTGGGCCCCGCCCGGCCAGGCGTTCGTGACCTCGTAGCGCGCGGTGCACCCGGAGGTCGCGGGCGCAGCCGGTGGCGTGGAGCGCCGCGCCGGCCCGTCGGACGCGCGGGCCGGCACCGGCGCGGGTGCCGTGGTGGTGCTGCTGACCGTGTGGTCGGCGGTGATCGTCGTCGGCAGGTGCTCGATGGGGGCCGCGGTCGTGGTCGCGGGCCGGTCGGCGAGGGCGAGGCCGGCCACCACGCTCACCGACGTCAGGCACGCGGCGGCCCCGATCAGGGTGGCGCGGCGGAACCGGGACCGCCGGCGCGGGGCCGGCACCGGCCTGCCGACGGCGGCCAGCAGCTCCACCGTCTCCTGCATGGACGGGCGCACGGCCGGATCGCGTTCGAGCATCCGCAGCAGCACGGCGGTCAGCGGGCCGCCGTGGACCGGCGGGGTGAGCTGGTTCTCGGTGATCCGCCGCAGCAGGGTGATCGGGTCGTCGCTGGTGCCGAACGGCGGCGTGCCCTCCAAGGCGGTGTAGAGCGTGGCGCCGAGCGAATAGACGTCGGACGGCAGCCCCGCTTCGCCACCCCGCGCGACTTCCGGAGCCAGGTAGGGCAGCGTGCCGACGACGACGCCTTCGTCGGCGGCCGGGTGCTCGCCGAGCGCGCGTGACACGCCGAAGTCGGTGATCCGGGCGGTGCCGTCGTCGGTGACGAGCACGTTGTTGGGCGTGACGTCCCGGTGCAGGATCCAGTCGCCGTGCGCGGCGGCCAGTGCCGCGCCGACCTGCCGCCCGAGCCGCAGCACATCGCACCGGGGCAATGGCCCGCGTTCGACGAGGAGCTCGGTCAGGGACCGGGCGGGCACGTACTCCATGACCAGGTACATCGAGCCGGCGTCCTCGAACACGTCGTACACCGCGACGGCGTGCGGGTGCCGCAGCCGGGACGCCAGCCGCGCCTCCCGGATCGCCCGCTCGCAGACGTCGCCGCCCATGCCCGGCTCGTGCAGGAACTGCTTCACGGCCACGACGCGGTCCAGCCGCTCGTCCTTGGCTCGCCACACCAGGCTCATCGCGCCGCGGCCGAGGTGCCCCAGTAGCCGGTACCGCCCGTTGACGAGCTGTTCCTCGAAAGCCACCCGTACCCCTGCGTCGGTCGGTGAAACGATGAACTTTTTAGCAGAAGAAGGGCGTCCGGTGGGCTCCGGGACCGACGGGATCTCCGAACCGTTATCCGGCTCGGCGGCGGCGCATTCGGGAATTCGCCGCCCCGCGAGTCCGAATTCGACGAATTCGGTGTCGGCGGGGAAGCCGCCGCCGGACAGGCGTACCGTGTGGGGCATCGCGGTTCAACAGGCAGCCGCCCCCCCAGTTTCCCGCGCGCCGTCCCGCGGGTGCCGTCCCTCGCTCCGAGGAGGCCTGTGTGCTCGACCAGATCGCCGCTCCGCAGTTCCGCGTCGACGTCCCGTCCGCGATGACCCTGCGGGTGACCGCCACGGCGGAGGCGACGGTCGTCGCGATCCGCGGCGAAATCGACCTGCCGGTGCTGAGCCGGCTCCGGACGCGGCTGGGCGAGGAGATCGACCTCGCCCCGCGGGCCCTGGTGGTCGATCTGCCGGGAGTGTCGTTCTGCGGCGCGGGCGGGATCACGGAGCTGCTGGTGGCGGCCTCGGAGGCGCACGTGAGCGGGGTGCCCTTCGCGCTCGCGGCGGCCGGCCGGGCGGTGCGGCGGCCGATCCGCGTCCTGGGGCTGGAGCAGCTGCTGCCGATCCACGAAAGTGTCGACGCGGCGCTGGATTGGCTGGCCGTGCTGCCCCGGTTGCGGGGGAGCGGGCGGGACTGACCGCGGCCGTCATCGCCGGTTCGCGCGCTCCCGCTGGGGCACGACGACGTACTTCGGGTCCTTTGTGGACTCCACGCCCGCCTCGAACACCCCGAAGCGCTGCAGCGCGCTCCCGGCGAACAGCGCCGCCCCGGCCGTCACCGAGACCGCGCGGCTGCGGTGCCCGAGCACCGCGCCCAGCAGGCCCGCCGCGGTCAGGCGCTCCGACCACTTGCGCAGCCGGTGCGCCTTGCCCGTCGTGTACGCCTCCGCCGTGAGGCCGAGCCGGTTCTCCAGCACTTTCGACGCCACCAGTTCCGTCGCGGCGCCGAGGACCGCCAGCGCCCGCGCCGGGCCGGCCTCCTCGACCGGGACCAGCGCCATCGCGAAGCCGCCCGAACTCGCCGCCGCCGAGCCGGTGAACACGAACGGCAGCTCGGCGTGGGCCTCGTGCCAGGCCGGGACCGCCGTTTGCGACAGCAGCACCGCCGTGTACGACGCGACGGCGGGCGCGATGACCGCCGAGGCCAGTCCGGCGGGCCGGGCGGCCGCGCGCAGGAGCCGGCCGGGCAGCGCGCGGCGCAGCCCGGCGGGCAGCACCTCGGCGGCCGCGGCCACGCCCACCCCCGGGCCGAACGCGCTCAGGATCCAGGTGCCCACGCTCATCGGCGACGTCGGCTTCGCGACGCGCAGCATGTGGTGGAACCGTTCCGGCCGGCCGAGGTCGGCCACCAGCAGGTAGACGCTGGCGAGCAGCGCCGCCAGCGAACCGGTGCGGCCCACCCGGCGCAGCGCGGGCCGCCCGGTCACGTCGGCCCCGGCGGCCAGCAGCGACGTGCCCGCCGCGAGCCCGCCGGTGAACAGGTAGGCCGGCACCTTCCACTCCCACACCGGCGGCTTGAGCACCGGCCGCCCGTAGTAGGACCGGAATTCGGCGCGGGGCACCATCAGCTCTTCCCCGGCCCCGCCACGCTTGCGGCGGCCGAAGACACGGGCCCGGGTGTCGGCGGCCCCGGCATCGCTGCGCGGTTCGTGCGAGGTCACCGGCGCTCCCTTCCGAGCGACCCGAACGACCCGATCGCGGCGGCGAGCGGTGACGTGCCCGCCGCGAGCCCGCCGGTGAATCGGAGTTCGGCGTGGGGCACCATCAGTTCTTGCCCGGATCCGCCGCGCTTGCGGTGGCCGAAGACGCGGCCCCGGGTGCCGTCGTGTGGGCTCATCGGCGCTTCCTTCCGAGCGACCCGAACGGCCCGATCGCGGCGGCGAGCGGTGACGTGCCCGCCGCGAGCCCGCCGGTGAATCGGAGTTCGGCGTGGGGCACCATCAGTTCTTGCCCGGATCCGCCG
>NZ_JBFAZA010000034.1:83297-100901 GCF_040681595.1 Amycolatopsis sp. NPDC051716
CCGCGCTTGCGGTGGCCGAAGACGCGGCCCCGGGTGCCGTCGTGTGGGCTCATCGGCGCTTCCTTCCGAACGGCCCGATCGCGGCGGCGAGCGGTGACGTGCCCGCCGCGAGCCCGCCGGTGAATCGGAATTCGGCGCGGGGCACCATCAGTTCTTCCCCGGATCCGCCGCGCTTGCGGTGGCCGAAGACGCGGCCCCGGGTGCCGTCACGTGGGCTCATCGGCGCTTCCTTCCGAACGACCCGAACGACCCGAACGACCCGAACGACCCGAACGACGCGACCGCGGCGGCGAGCAGCGCCGAGGCCGCCATCCCGGCGTACTTCCACATCGCGGGCAGCTCGCGGGTCGGCACCACCGGATCCGGCGGCAGCCCGTAGACCTCGGGTTCGTCCAGCAGCAGGAAGAAAGCGCCGTTGCCGCCGACGCCGTCGGACGGGTCGTGCCCGTAGAGCCGCGCTTCGGTGACCCCGCGCTCGTGCAGGTCCTCGACGCGGCGGGCCGCCCGTTCGCGCAGCTCGTCGAGTTCGCCGAACTGGATGGAGTCGGTCGGGCAGGCCTTGGCGCAGGCCGGTTCGAGGCCGTCGTGGAGCCGGTCGTAGCAGAGCGTGCACTTCTGCGCCCGCCCATCGTCCGGGCGGCGGTCGATGACGCCGTACGGGCAGCCCGAGACGCAGTACCCGCAGCCGTTGCAGATGTCCTGCTGCACGACGACCGAGCCGAACTCGGTGCGGAACAGCGCGCCGGTCGGGCAGACGTCGAGGCAGCCGGCGTGGGTGCAGTGCTTGCACACGTCCGACGCCATCAGCCAGCGGAAGTCCGTCCGGCCCTCGGCGCCGGTCGTCGCGCCGGGCAGGTCGAACGACGGCATGCCGAGGTCTTCGGGAGCCCGCGGCAGGGGAGAGGTGCCCAGCCCGCCGCCGCCCCGCGGCGCCTCCCGCAGCTCCTCGGCGACGAAGGCGGTGGTCACGTCGATCGCGGACGGCCCGGTCGGCAACCCCTCGAGCCCGGGCGACTGGCCGCCGAGCGGGCGCTGCTGCTCGATGAAGGCCACGTGCCGCCACGAGTTCGCGCCGAGCGCGCCGGTGTTGTCGAACGACATGCCGAGCAGGTCGAGCCCGTCTTCGGGGACGGCGTTCCACTCCTTGCAGGCGACTTCGCAGGCCTTGCAGCCGATGCACACGGACGTGTCGGTGAAGAACCCGACACGCGGTGGGTGCCCGGTGTGCCCGGCCTCGCCGGCGACGTCCGGCAGCGGTCCGGAGAGCCGGTTCTCGACGCTCATGGTCGGTCCTCCTCGGCGTGGCCGGGTTCGACGTGCTCGGTGTCGTGCGCGGTGGCGACCCGGGTACCCGTTTCCGGCGTGATGCCCGCCCGCGCGCGGTACTCCTCGAGCAACGTGAGCAGCTCGGCACCGCGCGGCCGCCGCCCGGGCCGGACGTCGCAGGTGGCGACCTTGCTCTCCTGGATGAAGACGTTCGGGTCCAGCACCACGCCGAAGAGGTCGTTGACGACGTCCCGCGAGACCAGCCCGGAGCCGCCCCAGTGGTAGGGCATCCACACCTGGTGCACGACCCGGTCCTGCACCCGCAACGGCGCCATCCGGTCGGTCACGAACACCCGCGCCTCGACGGCCGCCCGCGCGGTAATGACGTGCGCCCAGCCCAGGTGCGCCAGCCCGCGCAGCTTCGCGAGCTCGGGGGAGACCTCGACGAACAGGTCCGGCTGCAGCTCCGACAGGTACGGCAGCGTCCGGCTCATGCCGCCCGCGGTGTGGTGCTCGGTCAGCCGCGCGGCGGTGAACACGAACGGGAACACCTCGCCGCCGTGCTCGGGCGGCGACGGGTGCGACGGGTTGTCGCGGCGGCCGTAGACCTTCCGCGCCGGGTTCGCCTGCTGCCCGTAGAAGGGGTTCCGGAACGGCGATTCGTGCGGCTCGTAGTGCGTCGGCAGCGGCCCGTCGGCCAGCCCCGACGGCGCGAACAGCCACGCCTTGCCGTCCGACTGCATGATGAACGGGTCGTCGCCGCGCAGCGCGGCCGGCCCCACGGCGCCCGGCGGCGGGACGTGGTCCGGCGGCTTGGTCTTCTCGAAGTCGGGGACGTCGTGGCCGGTCCATTCGCCGCGCTCGGCGTCCCACCAGATCAGGGCCTTGCGCTCGCTCCACGGCCGTCCCTGCGGGTCGGCCGACGCGCGGTTGTAGAGCACCCGCCGGTCCATCGGCCACACCCAGCCCCACTCGTGGGCGTAGAAGTCCTGCTCGAAGCGGGACTTGCGCCGCGCGGCCCGGTTGACGCCGCCGGCGTAGACGCCGCTGTAGATCCAGCAGCCGCACGACGTGCTGCCGTCGGCCTTGAGGTCCAGGTAGCCGCCGACCTCCTTGCCGGTGGTGAGGTCCTGGCCGTTGATCCGCCGCAGCACGTCGTCGGCGGAGGGTTCGTCGCCGTGCACTTCGTAGTCCCAGGCCAGGTCCAGCACCGGCCGGTCGCGCTCGTCTTCCGAGCCCGCCAGCCGCTCGCGGACGAGCCGGCCGAGGTGGTGGAAGAACCACAGCTCCGAGCGCTGGTCCCCGGCCGGCTCGACGGCCTTTTCGCGCCATTGCAGCATGCGCTGGGTCTGGGTGAACGTCCCCTCCTTCTCGACGTGCGAAGCGGCGGGGAAGAAGAAGACCTCGGTGCGGCACTGCTCCGGCACGATCTCGCCGGTCTCGATCTCCGGCGCGTCCTTCCAGAAGGTGGCGCTCTCGATCATCGTCAGGTCCCGGACGACCAGCCAGTCGAGGTTGGCCATGCCGAGCCGCTGCAGGCGGCCGTGCGCGGACCCGACGGCCGGGTTCTGCCCGAGCAGGAAGTAGCCGGAGACCTTGCCGTCGACCATGTCCATGACCGTGCGGTAGGTGCCGTGGTCCCCGTTGATCCTCGGCAGGTAGCCGAAGCAGAAGTCGTTGTCCGGCGTGGCTTTCTCGCCCCAGTACTCCTTGAGCAGCGACACGGTGTAGGCGTCGGCGTTGCGCCAGAAGCCCTTCTGCTTGTCGCCGCGGACGCTGTCGAGGTAATCGGCCAGCGTGACCTGCTCGGGTGTCGGCATCGGCAGGTAGCCGGGCAGCAGGTTGAACAGCGTCGGGATGTCGGTCGAGCCCTGGATGCTGGCGTGCCCGCGCAGCGCGAACACCCCGCCGCCGGGCCGCCCGATGTTGCCGAGCAGCAGCTGGATGATCGAGCCCGCGCGGATGTACTGGGCGCCGACGCTGTGCTGCGTCCAGCCGACGCTGTAGACGAGCGCGGCCGTGTGCTCCCGGCCCGAGTTGCGCGTCCAGGCGTCACAGACCCGCTGGAAGAGCTCCTTCGGCGTGCCGCAGGTGGCCTCGACCATTTCGGGCGTGTAGCGGGAGAAGTGGCGCTTGAGGATCTGGAAGACGCAGCGGGGGTGCTGCAGCGTCGGATCGGCGCTGATCTCCTCGCTGCCGCCTTCGAGCACCGGGCCGCCCGAGCCGTGCTGGTCGGACGCCGACGTCTCCTTGCCGTGCCCGCCGCTCTCGGCCGGCCGGATGCTCTCGTAGTGCCAGGTCGACGGGTCGTAGGCGGCCTTGGCTTCGTCGTAGCCGCTGAAGAGGCCGTCGAGGTCCTCGGTGTCCTGGTAGTCCTCGGACACCAGGAAGGAGGCGTTGGTGTAGGCGACCACGTACTCGCGGAAGTCGAGGTCGTTGCTCAGGATGTGGTTGATCACCCCGCCGAGGAACGCGATGTCGGTGCCGGCGCGCAGCGGGACGTGGGCGTCGGCCAGCGCGCTCGTCCGGGTGAAGCGCGGGTCGATGTGGAACACCTCGGCCCCGCGGGCCTTCGCCTCCATCACCCACTGGAACCCCACCGGGTGCGCCTCGGCCATGTTCGAGCCCATGATGACCACGCAGTCGGAGTTCTGCAGGTCCTGCTGGTAGTCCGTCGCGCCACCGCGACCGAAGGAAGTCCCCAGACCGGGAACGGTGGCGGAGTGTCAAATACGGGCCTGGTTCTCGATCTGGATCGCGCCCAGCGCCGTGAAGAGCTTCTTGATCAGGTAGTTCTCTTCGTTGTCCAGGGTGGCCCCGCCGAGGCTGGCCAGCCCCATGGTGCGCCGCAGCGGCTTCCCGTGCTCGTCGGCGTCCTGCCAGCCCTTCCGGCGGGCGTCGAGCACGCGGTCGGCGACCATCTCCATGGCGGTGCCGAGGTCGAGCTCGGTCCATTCGGTGGCGTAGGGCGCGCGGTAGCGGACCTTCTGCTCGCGCTGCGGGCCGGTGACCAGCTGCTTGCTCGCCGAGCCCTTGGGACAGAGCCGGCCGCGGGAGATGGGGCTGTGCGGGTCGCCTTCGATCTGGACGACCTTCTCGTTCTTGACGAACACCTGCTGCCCGCAGCCGACGGCGCAGTAGGGGCAGACGGACCTGGCCACCCGGTCGGCGCTCGCGGTGCGCGGGACGAGGGCTTCGGAGTGCGGGGATTCGGCGGCCTTGCCCCGGCCGAGGGGGTCGGTGCCGGTGAGCTGCCGGTAGACGGGCCACGATTCGAGCCATTTCCGCGGTCCCACGGCGCCCACCTCCCGACTCCACCGTTTCCGCCGACCGACTACCCCGGGCTCCCCGAGCCTAAACCGCCTCGGCTCACCCGGTCGGCGATGCGCCCCAATGTGGCCTTGGTTGCGTCAGACGCACCCAATGTGGCCTTCGGTGCGTCAGACGCACCGAAGGCCACATTGGGGCGCTGGGTCCGGGGCGCGTCACGTGGAGAACGGCGAGGACGCGCCCTCGGCCCGGGTGCGGCCGCGACGGCCCGCGGCGGCGAGGGGCTGGGCGATGTCCTCCAGGGACTTGCCTTCCGCGTCCACCGCCAGGAACCGGGCCACCAAGCCGCCCGCGATCATCACGGCCGCGCCCAGCAGGTAGCCGATGAACAGGCGGACCGGGTGGTCGCCCGTGCCGATCAGGGCGCCGTAGATCACCGGGCCCAGTGCGCCGAAGCACTGCGCGATCGCGAAGAACACCGCGATCGCCTTCGCCCGGACCTCCAGCGGGAAGATCTCGCTCACCGTCAGGTAGCCCGCGCTCGCGCCGGCGGAGGCGAAGAAGAAGATCACGCACCACGCGATCGTCTGCGTGATCGCGTTGAGCGCGCCCGCGTAGAACAGCACCGCCGTGACCGCCAGCAGGACACCCGACACGATGTACGTCCCGGAGATCATCTTGCGCCGGCCGAGGGTGTCGAACAAGTGGCCGATCGTGAAGGGGCCCACCAGGTTGCCCACCGCGAACGCGATCAGGTAGATCGGCGTCGCCTCGGACGACACCCCGTAGAACTTGCCGAGCACCAGCGTGTAGGTGAAGAAGATCGCGTTGTACAGGAACGACTGGCTGATCATCAGCGACGCGCCCAGCACGGCCCTCGACGGGTAGTCGCGGAACAGCACCCTGGCCAGGGCGACGTACCCGATCCGCTCGGCGGGCGTCACCTCGATCGCCTTCTTCTCGTCGACCGGCGGGAGGCTGCGGCCGGTGTGCTCGACCTCCTGCTCGATCTGGGTGATCGACTCCTCGGCCGCCTCCGCCTTGCCGTGCATGATCTGCCACCGCGGGCTCTCCGGCAGGTGCCGCCGCACCAGGAGGATCACCAGCCCGAGCACCGGCCCGATGAGGAAGCCCAGCCGCCAGCCCAGGGAGAGGTCCATCCGGTTGAGCAGGATGTAGGTCCCGATCGTCCCCAGCACGGCCCCGGCCCAGTAGGTGCCGTTGACCGCGATGTCCACCCGGCCCCGGTAGCGGGCGGGGATCAGTTCGTCGATCGCCGAGTTGATGGCCGCGTACTCGCCGCCGATCCCCATACCGGCCACGAACCTCGTGGCGTAGAGGAAGATCACCCAGCCCGCGCCGTTGCCGAGGGTCAGCGCCGTCAGGCCGCTGCCCACGAGGTAGACGGCCAGGGTGAGCATGAACAGGTTCCGGCGGCCGAGCTTGTCGGAGAGACTGCCGAAGAACAGCGCCCCGACCACCTCGCCGGCCAGGTAGATCGTCGCCAGCAGCCCGACGGCCGCGGACGACATGTGCAGCGTCTCGGGCTTGGTGAGCGTGTCGGCGACCGCGCTGGCCACCGTGATCTCCAGGCCGTCGAGGATCCAGGCCACCCCCAGGGCGACCACCATCCGGGTGTGGAACGGGGACCAGGGCAACCGGTCGATGCGTGCCGGGATGAGCGTGCGCACCCCGGTGGACGCCGGATCGGGTGTTGCCGCCATGACAACCTCCTTGTGAGCAGATCGCTCAGCGTGACTTCCCCCGTCGTGCCCTGGCGAAACACGATCGGGTCGACTCGCGCGGTCACGGCTTGTGATCAGCCGGATACGCTCATTAATCTGGCGTGCGCGCGGGTCGTGCGGGGGCCGCAATACCTGTTCATGCCGGCCTTAGACGGAGATGGGGAGTTTTCGCGTGGCGTCCTTCGCTGCCCCGCCGGGGCGATTGCGGGTTTCGTGCTCGCACGGTGAGCCGGTGCTCCTGGCTTTGACCGGCGAGCTCGACGCCGGGACGGTGCTGGTCGTCGTGGGCTCGGTGGCCGCCGCGCTGGCCGGGACCCCCGAACCCCGGGTGATCGTGGTCGACCTGGCCGGGCTGCACTTCCTCGGCGCCGCGGGCGTTCGCGTGCTGAGCGCGATGACCGACCAGGCCGCCGCCCAGAACGCCCGGCTCCGCATCGTCACGGGCGAGAACGCGGTGGTGAGCCGGGCGCTGCGGCTGACCGGGGTGGACCGGGTGCTGGACGTCTACCCCGATCGGGGAGCAGCGCTGAGTGCCGGCGACGGCCGCGAGTTCCTCCGGCTGACCGCCCGGATGTGGAACAGCTGACCGTCCACAGCGGACGGTCTGCGCGGCGGGATCCGGCGTTTCCGGCGGTCACTTGATTCCCACCGGTTGGCCAGGGCCGAAGGCCGCGGCGATTCGCGCGGCGGTCCGCACCGGGCCGCCGCGCGAAGCTGCTCGGCGCTGACCCTAGCGCTGAACCTTGGCCGCCGCGAAGTAGGCGTTCGACGGGCCGGTGAACGACAGCACCACGCCGACCACCGCCGCGAGCACCGCCAGGTAGCCGCCGATCGTGCTCTGGCCGATCAGCACCGACAGCAGCTGCAGGGCGGCGAGCACCGTCAGCACGATGCGCGCCCAGTTGCGGCCGGCGCGCAGCTTGAACGCGAACAACAGGTACAACCCCGCGATGATCACCGCGATCACCATCGCGGTGATGATCGTGACGTTCACCGTCTGGTCGATCTGCGCGTCGGTGAGGTTGCCGCCGCGTTGTCTGTTCGCGTCACGCATGGTGGTGGTGATCTGGTCCCGGTTGCCGAAGATCAGCAGGCCCCCGATGAGCCCGATCACCGGCGCGACGATGAACGCCCAGAAGGCGCCTTCGACCGTGCCCGGCCGGGCCGGAGCGGGCGCCGGGCCCGTCGAAGCGGACGACTGCGGGTAGTTCGGTGATTCACTCATAAAGGATCAAATAGCACTCTTCCGGGTGACGCGCAGGGCGAGCGGGCCGGGCGTTTCCGGCCGCTCCTTTTCCGGCTCCGGTCCGCACGCGGGAATTCCCCCTCCGGCCGCCGTTCCACAGTGGATTCGCAAGCGGTTCCCGGGCCGGGGAGCGAAAAAACGCAAGATCGGGTGAGGTGCGGTCGTGGCACCTCGTCCGCGTCCGGCCTCCCGGTCGACGGCGGTCAGCGGCCGGTGCTGCCGTCGATCAGCTCGCGCAGGATGTCGGCGTGCCCGGCGTGGCGGCCGGTCTCCTCGATCAGGTGAACCAGCGCCCAGCGCATCGACGGCGCGGGCCGGCCGGGCCGGGCCACCGGCCGCGTCAGGTCGGGGCAGGCGTCGATGACCTCGTTCGCCCGGTCGCACGCGGCGCGGTAGTCCGCCACGACCGAGTCGACGGTCTCGTCCGGGCCCGGCCGGAACGTCCCGGGCCAGTCCGCGGTGTCCTCGCCGAGGAACGTGAAGCGTTCGACGTGCGCGAGGTGCCGGACCAGGCCCAGCAGCGACGTGCCCGACGGGACGCCGGGCGTCCGGACCTGCGGCTCCGGCACGTCCTGCGCCTTCGCCACCACGGCGGCCCGCAGGTGGTCGAGGAAACCGCGCAGCACCTCCTTTTCGGCCGGTCCGGTGCGTGGGGGCGGGGTGTCCCGCCGCCGGGTTCGGGGCATGGCTGGTGCCTTTCAGCGGGTGCGGCGGATCAGCAGGAGGTGGTCGACGACTTCGGCGGTCTGCCCGCCGGGGCCGGTGGCCCGGCGGGCGAGGGCGTCGGCGCGCTCGACGGTCCACCCCGCCGGATCGAGCGACGGCGCTTCGAGGGGCGGGCACGCCGCCGGGTCCTGGTTCCACGAC
Source organism: Amycolatopsis sp. NPDC051716 (assembly GCF_040681595.1). Taxonomy (NCBI): domain Bacteria; kingdom Bacillati; phylum Actinomycetota; class Actinomycetes; order Pseudonocardiales; family Pseudonocardiaceae; genus Amycolatopsis; species Amycolatopsis sp. NPDC051716. The sequence goes on from NZ_JBFAZA010000034.1 coordinate 91,692, forward strand.
CACGGCGCGACGGACCCGTGCTCGACGACCAGCAGCCGGCCGCCGGGGGAGAGCGCTTCCGCGGCCTGCCGCAGCACGCGGTCGCGGGGGAGCGGGAAGGACGTGTGCAGGTAGTGCGCCGAGACGAGGTCGAACGGGCCCGCCGGGAACGTCGCCGCCAGGTCGTGCCGTTCCCCGGTGATCCGGCCGGCGAGCCCGAGGTCCCGGGCGCGGCGGCCGAGGTGGGCGAGGGCGACGGCGGAGATGTCGGCGGCGGTCACCCGCCAGCCGTGCCGGGCCAGCCACAGCGCGTCCCCGCCGGCACCGGACCCGAGGTCGAGGGCGCGGCCCGGGGCCAGCCGGGAGACGACCTCGACGAGCCGGACGTTGGCGCGCGGCTCGCCGCCGGGGAGGTGGGCCGTGTAGTGGCCGTCCCAGAACCGGGACGCTTCGGTGGTGGAGGTGGTCATGGGCCCACCCTGACCCGGCACCGGCGCACCTGGCACGGTTTCTTGCGGTTCCGGCAAGATGGCCGGGGTGAGCGACGACTTCGAGGACGTGCTGCACGCGGTCGGGCCCCGGCTGCGGGCGCTGCGCCGCCACCGCGGGATGACCCTCGCCGGCGTCGCGGCCGTCACCGGGGTGTCGGAGAGCACGCTGTCGCGGCTGGAAAGCGGGCAGCGGCGCGCCAGCCTGGAACTCCTGCTGCCGCTGGCCCGCGCCTACGACGTCCCGCTCGACGACCTCGTCGGCGCACCCCGGACCGGCGATCCCCGCATCCACCTCTCCCCGATCCACCGCCACGGCATGACGTTCGTGCCGCTGTCCCGGCGGCCCGGCGGCATGCAGGCGTACAAGATGATCATCCCCGGCACCGGCCGGCCACCGGTGCCGGACCACCAGACCCACGAAGGCCACGAGTGGCTGTACGTGCTCCACGGAAGCCTGCGGCTGGTCCTCGGCGAGCACGACCTGGTGCTGCCCGCGGGCGAGGCGGCGGAGTTCGACACGACGATCCCGCACTGGCTCGGCAGTGCCGACGGAAAGGCGGTCGAGCTGCTGATCCTGTTCGGCCGCCACGGGGAACGCGCGCACCTGCGCGCCCGCGCGCACTGAATAATCCGCCGCGATCACCCGCGGATTCCGGCTACGCTCGGGCCGCCGCGCGGCAAAAGAGCAAAGCGGGCCGGAAGAAACCGGGATGATGACGGAACAAGCGGACGAGTGGTACGCGGTGCGGTGCGTCTTCCGGTGGACCGAAGCCGCGGGGCAGCCCTACGAGGAACGGATCACGGTGTGGCGTGCCGCCGGCTTCGACGCCGTCCTCGCCCGCGCCGAGGCGGAAGCGCGGGAGTACGCGGCGAACACCGGAACCACCTATCTCGGCCTCGCGCAGAGCTACGCGACGGGGGAGGAACAGCTGTCCCCGGGGAGCGAGGTGTTCTCGCTGCTGCGGGGAAGCGATTTGCCGCCGGACGAATACCTGGACCGGCATTTCAGCACCGGCGCGGAACACGAGCACACCATCTGATCCGAGGAGTCACGACATTCCCCGCGAAAGACTCGAACTGCCCGGCCGGTCCGGATGAGCGCGATTGCCGCCGCGGTCCGGGCACTGGCCGGCGCGCGCCTGACCGAAGTCCGGCGGGTGGCGAACCTCGCGATCGTCGTGTTCCGTCCCGGCGACGGGCCCGGCTGGACGATCCACGCCCAATGCCCGTTCCGCGTCACGCACGGCGACGTGATCCTGCTGGGTCCACGCGACCTGAACTGGCCGCGGGAGCGCGGCATCGACCGTGACGAAGCGTTCGAGAACGGCACCACGAAGTACGACGCGCAGGCGGAATTCCTGACGGCCCGGTTCGCGACGAGCGACTTCCGGGTGACCGGCACGGAATTCGGCCCCGGCGGCCGGCTGGCCATCGAGGCCACCGGCGACGGCGAAGGGCACTTCGTGTACCCGGAAGCGGCCGGCCACGATTGAGCCTCGAGGAAGCCGTGGCCGGGCTGGTTTCCGCGCGGGTCACCGGCTTCGGCCGGACGGTGGACATCGCCGAAGTCGGGTTCGCCCGCGGGGCGACGGAAACGCGGCTGCACGCCCAGTGCCCGTTCCGGGTGACCCGCGGTGAGAAGACGTTGTTCGGCACGGTCGACATGGCCTACCCCGCCACGGCGGACGCGGACCCGGTCGAGGCCTTCCGGCGCAACGCGACGATGTTCGACAAGTTGGCCCGCCGCCTCACCGACCGCTTCGAGGCCGTGGCGTACGTCGTCGAGTCGGCGGTCCTCGGCCGCGCGGGGGCGATGACGCTGGAGCTGACCGGCGCGGTGGTGATCGAGGTGCTCCCGGCCTGCGGCAGCCCGGTCGAGCAGTGGCGGCTGTTCGACCGGGACCCGGTCCGGCCGGGAGCCGGCGCCCACCACGTGTACCCGGAAGCGGCCGGCCGGTGAGGGAGGCTGCATGATCTGTCCGTCGCACACCGGCCCCACGGAGGACACCGATGACCGCACCCGCTCGTGACGCGCTCCTCGCCGTCGCCGCCCTGCTGGCGCCGGACGCGCCGCGGGTGGCCGAGCACGCCGGGGCCGCCCACGACGATCCCGGCGCTTTCCTGCTGGAGCACGCCGAGCGGCTCGACGAGCGCGGGATCGACGAACCCTTTCCCCTGCTGGCCTGGATCGCGCTGGTGAACGCCCTCGCCGACCACGGACTGCTCGCCGAAGTCGACTGGAAGGAGTCGCCCGGTGAAATCACCGGCCGGCTGCGGGCCCTGCGGTCCGCGCCGCCGGCCGACGAGCTCTGGACGTCACTCGCTCGGAGCGAGCTGCCCACCTACGAGTTCCTCGAAGCCGCGGGAAACCGGCTGCACAGCACGGGAACGGCGCTCGCGGTCCTCGACATCGAGTCCGACTGCTACCCGCTCGTCCTCCTGCCCGCCGCCCGCGGTGACGACCTCACCGCCTTCGCCGCGGCGGCCGGGTTCACCGCCGAGGTGCTCGGCCGCTAGGGCCGGTCCACAACGCCGGATGAGCGGCGTGGCCAGGTCGATCATGTCCCGGTAGGAGGTGGCGGCCCTGTCGGACGTGGTGGCGATCGTGGCATGATCACCTGGCTCGCTCTGCCCGCCGCACGAGTGTGCTTCCCCTGTTCAGGACGCTGTCGTGCGCCGGACGCCCGCGGCGTGCTGATGCGCCCGCACGGTGCTGGAATCCGCCGAGGTGCTCGGCCGCTAGTGTCCTGCGTCCGAAGTTCAGTGACAGCGGCCCGGTCCCCGAGCGCCCCAATGTGGCCTTGGTTGCGTTCAACGCACCCAAGGCGGCCTTCGGTGCGTTCAACGCACCGAAGGCCACATTGGGGCGCTCTTCCCGGACGTCAAACAACTTGCGACGCGCGACACTAGGAAGGCCCGCGGGCTTCGGCCGATCCGGCGTCAGCGGCAGAAAGCCGTGTCCACCGCGGACACCACCGCCTGGGCCGCCTGGTCGGCGTCGCCGAAGGTGCCCGGCAGCGCCGTCACGGCCAAGCCGACCGAACGGCCGTCGTCCGTGGCGCCGCCGCGGGTTTCGAATCCGTGGATGTCGCCGCCGTGGCCCCAGTACACGCCGCCGCAGCTGAGGGGGACGCTGAACAGGCCGAGGCCGTAGCGCCAGCCCGGCAGCAGGGGCGCGTCGACCGTCTTGCGCATCTCGGCCAGCTGCGGTGCCGGGAGCAGCCGGCCGTCCAGCAGCGCGCGGGAGAACTGCGCGAGGTCGCCCGGGGTCGAGATCAGCTGACCGGCCGCCCAGCCCCACGACGGGTCCAGTTCGGTCACGTCGATCACCTCGCTGCCCGAGCGCGCGTAGCCGTGCGGGTGCGGGCCCCGGATGGTCTGGTCGCCGACTTCGGGCCAGTACGTGTTGCGCAGGCCCGCTTTCCGGATCACGCGCTCGGTGATCTGCTCCGCCACCGGGCGCCCGGTGACGCGCTCGATCAGCAGGCCCGCCAGCACGTAGTTCGTGTTGCTGTACTCCCACTTCGTGCCGGGCGCGAACTTCGCCGGGTGGGCCAGCGCCAGCGCGAGCAGCTCGTGCGGCTGGAAGTACCGGTGCTGCAGCTTCGCTATGTCGTCCAGCCCGAGGTACTCGGTGTAGTTCGGCAGCCCGCTGGTGTGCTGCAGCAGCTGCCGGACGGTGATCGCCGCCCCGCCGGGCACCAGGCCGGGCAGGTACCGCTCGATCGGCGCGTCCAGTTCCACCTTGCCCTCGGCCACGAGCTGCAGCACGACGACCGCGGTGAACGACTTCGTGTTGCTGCCCGCCCGCACCCGCCCGTCGGCCGGGACCGGCACCCGGCTCCCGAGCCGTGCGGAGCCGGCGACCAGCGACTCCGTGCGGCCGCCGCGGCTCACCGAGGCGAGCGCCGCCGGGAACTGGCCCACCAGCGCGTCGAGTTCCTTCTGGAGGGCGCCGTTGCGGGGCGGCCCCGCCTCGGCCGTCGTGACCGTCGCGCCCAGCAGGCCCGCCACCGCCAGGACCACCACACCCTTGCGCACCAAGGAAGTACTCATCTTCTCGCTCCTTCGTCACCGGATTCGGACACCGCCCACGATGCCGGGATCCGGTGCGAAGATCAGCAGTGCGGGCCACCGGATCGGGGGTAGCGCCAGCGCTACCCCCGGATCCGGTCCGCTGGTTACGGCTGCCGCAGGATCGGCAGCGAGGACGTCAGTGCTCCCGCCGCCACGCCCGCGCCGACTCCGGTCCACGCCAGCGGGCCGAGCGGGGTGCAGCCGAAGAACCGGCTCACCCCCGGCGTCTGCACGATCGCCGCCAGCACCAGCGCCGACCCGACCGCCGTGCCGACCACCAGGGGGCTGCGGCGGCGGCCGCGCAAGGTCTGGGCCAGCTGGGTGCCGACCAGGCCGCACAGCGCCATCGTGCTCGTGCGGCGCACCGTTCCCGGGGTGCACCGCCCGATCAGCCACGCCGTCGTCGCGCCGACGCCCGTCGTCACGCCCCGGCTGGTGATCGCGCGGGTCAGGCCGTCGCCGAGTCCGCCGGAACCGTCGTCGTCCGGGCGGGTGACCGCCACCGCCATCGCCGGGAACAGGTCGGTCAGCAGGTTGACCAGCAGCAGCTGACGGGTGCCCAGCGGCGAGTCGCCCGACAGCAGCGTGCCCAGCACCGAGAACCCGATCTCGCCCGCGTTGCCGCCGACGAGGATCACCACCGCGTCCGACACGCTGCGCCACAGCGCGCGGCCCTCCGCCACCGCCTCCAGCAGGACGGTGAGGTCCTCGCCGGTCAGCGCGACGTCGGCCGCGGTGCGGGCGGCGGTCGACGCCCGGGCGCGCACGCCGATGCCGACGTCCGCGGCGCGGATGGCCGCCGCGTCGTTCGCGCCGTCGCCGACCATCGCCGTCACCCGCCCGGCTTCGCGCAGCGCCTCCACGACCTGCAGCTTCTGCTCCGGGGCGACGCGGGCGATCACGCCGGCGCCCGACAGCAGCCGGGCCCGGCCGGCCCGGTCGAGGGCGGCGAGCTCGTCGCCGGTGACGACCGGGGCGTCGGACGGCCAGCCGAGCGACGTCGCGATGGCCCGCGCGGTGTTCGGGTGGTCGCCGGTGAGCATCACCGGCGCTACGCCGGCCGCGCGCAGCCCGGAGATCAACGGCCCGGCGGTGGGCCGCAGCGTGTCCGCCAGCCCGAGGAATCCGAGGAACTCCAGGTCCGCCAGCACCTCTTCGTCGCCGTCGAGCGCGGGCGGAGCCTTCCGGGACGCCACCGCCAGCACGCGCAATCCGTTGTCCGCCAACGCTTCCGCGGCGCGGGCCAGCTCGTCCGCGCCGGCGCAGGCGGGCAGCACGACTTCCGGGGCACCCTTGACGACCAGCGTCACTTCGCCGTCGGCGTCCTTGCCGATCGTCGCCGAGTAGCCCCGGTTCGCCTCGAACGGCTGCCCGGCGAGCTCGGTCCAGCCCTCGTCCGGGCCGGCCGCGTCGAGCACGGCGTGGTCGGTGGCGTGGGCCCGCACGTGGGGGTCGTCGAGCGTGCCCGGGCACGCCCGCGCGGCGGCCCGCAGCACGGCGTCCTCGGGCCCGGGTTCGTGGGCCTCGCCGCCGGGCCCGGTCGTGGTCACCACGCGCAGCCGGTTCTCGGTCAGCGTGCCCGTCTTGTCGAAGCACACGACGTCCAGGCGCCCCAGCGCCTCCAGCGCCCGCGGCGCGCGGACCAGGATGCCGCGCGCGGACAGCCGCCGCGCCGCCGCCCGCTGGGCCACGGTCGCCACCAGCGGCAAGCCTTCGGGCACCGCGGCGACGGCGATCGCCACGCCACCGGCCAGCGCGCGGCGCAGCGGACGGCCGCGGATCGCCGAGAGGCCGGTGACGAGCGCGCCGCCGAGCATCGTCAGCGGCAGGGCGCGGCGGGTGAGGTCCTGCAGCCGCGCCTGGATGCCCACCGCGGCGGCCGTCCGGGTGGCCAGCTCGACCGCCCGGCCGGCCACGGTCTCCGAGCCGACCGCCACGACGACCGCGGTGCCTTCGCCGCTGACCACCGTGGTGCCGGCGAAGACCAGGCAGGCGCGCTCGGCCATCGGCGCACCCGGCACCGGGTCGAGCTGCTTGGCGACCGGGAGCGACTCGCCGGTCAGCGCGGACTCGTCCGCTTCGAGGTCGTTGGCGGTCAGCAGCCGGGCGTCGGCCGGGACGACGTCGCCGGCCCGCAGTTCGATCCGGTCGCCCGCTTTCAGCGCCCCCGCGTCGACGACCCCGCCGCCTTCCCGGCGCGCTCGTTGCCGCATCCCGTCCCGCAGCTTCGCCAGCGCGCGGCGGCCGCGGAACTGCTGGGCGCCGCCGACGACGGCGTTCAGGCCCATCGCCGCGGCCACCAGCAGCGCGTCCACCGGCGAGCCGACCACCGCGGACGCGACCGCGCCGAGGGCCAGCACCGGGGTCAGCGGGTCCTTCAGCTCGGCGAGGACGTCGGCGGCGAGGCCCGTCCCGAACCGGACCGGCGCCGCGGCCGGGTGCCGCGCCACCGCGCCGGCCACCGCCCGCACCCGCCGGGCCGTCAGTTCCCGGTTCGTGGGCTCGGTTTCCGCGTCGGCGAGTCGGCGGAGGACCTCGTCGCCGGTCAGCTCGTGCCAGGCGATCCGCGTGCGGCCGGCCGGGGGACGGGCGGCGGCCACCCGTGCCGCGGCGAGCGTGCCCATCGCCAGCCCGGTCAGCCCGCCGAGCAGCGCCGGGTCCAGCCGGGGCACGAACGGCACCAGCGTCCGCCGCCGGCGTGACAGCAGCAGCAGGCCGCCGATCAGGCTGCCCGCGGTCGCCACCCGGGTGGCCCGCTTGCTGTTCACCCGCGCGGCGCCGGCCGCCCGCAGTACCCGCCAGACGCCGGTCAGCCCCGGCCGGACGATCAGGTCGGCGCCCCAGAGCACCGGCGCGCGGCGATCGGCGAGGGCGACGCACAGGTCGCCGGCGAGCAGGCCCGCCACTTCGTCGCAGTGCGGCGCACACCGCGCGGGCGGGCGGGCGACGGTGAGCACGACCCGGCCTTCGTCCTGCAGCCGTGTCACCAGCTCGAAGAACGATTCCCGGGCGACGTCGTCGGCCAGCGAGGCGAACTCCCCGAGCCGGTCGCGGGCGTCGTCGCCGGCGATGACCACCCGCGCCTCGGCCCGGCGGGCCGCGTCCAGCACGGCTTCGGCGTGCGGATCGAGGCCGTCTTCGCCGTGCAGCGCGTCGGCGTGCAGCACGACGGTGTCCACGGCGTCCAGTGCCTTGAGCCGGTCCGGGTCGCGGACGAGCACGCCTTCGCGGGCGAACGCGGTGCCCATCGCGGTGTGGAAGGCGGTGCCGGCGTACCGGGCCGGCATCGGGGACGCCGCGAGGAAAGCTTCGGCGGCTTCGCGGGGTTTGCGGCGCACCAGCAGGTCGGCCAGCGCGGCGAGCAGGCCGCTGCCGACGGCGTTGCGGGCGTAGTCCTCCATGGGGATCCGGACCCGCCGCTGCGGCGGGGTCACGCCGAGGCTGGGCCGCTCCGGCGAACAGAGGTCGTCGTGGGCGGCGTCGAACGCGGAGAGCCGGGCGATCGCCTCGGTGAGCTGGCCGGTGCGCAGGAGGGCGTCCAGCACCAGTTCGAGGGGATCCTGGCTGAGTCCGCGCACCGCGGCGGACACGCCCGAGCGCGCCAGTTCGGCCGTGTACCAGCCGAACTGCTCGTCGAGCGCCGCGCGGACGGCGGGGTGTTCGCGGGCCGCCGCCACCGCGGCGCGCACGGTTTCGTGCAGCCGTCCCGAGCGCACGGCGCGGGTGCCGACCGAGACACCCAGCCCGGCGACGTCCATGGCCAGGGCGAGCGCCGCGGCCCGCACCCCGTAGGTGTCGCCCGGGTGGGCCGGGGCGCAGTCACCCGGCTCGGCCGGGGTCAGCCCGTGCCGCTCGCAGCGCTCGGCGACCCAGTCGGCGACACGGTCGGCGGCGGCCTCCTCGGTCAGGTGGAGGACCACACTGCCGAGCCCACCGTCCCAGTAGGCCCCGGCCACCCCGGCGTGGGCGGCCACCTCGGCGGCGAGCGCGGACCCGTCCGGCTGATCGGCGTCGACAATCGGCCGCAGGGGGACGTGCAGCCGCCGCCCGGCCTGCCAGACGGCGGTCCGCGGGCCGGCGGCGTTGCGCACGACCCGCGCGGCGCGCACGGCCGTGCGGCTGCTCGTCCGGGTCGCTTCCGCCACGGTCCCGGCCGCTCCCGCGGTCAGTTCCCCGGCGAGCGGGCCGAGCGCCGAAGCCGCCCGTTTCGCTTGCTGCGTCACGAGGACCGGGCCGGCCAGGGCCAGCGTCATCCCCACCTTCGTCGCCGCGAACACCGCTCCGAGCACTCCGACCTCCGCCTGCCGATCATGTCCGCTCGGCGTTCCCCGGTGCGGGGAGGCCAAACCCGCCGGGGGAGTGTTCAGCCCGATCGCGCGACAGCGCCGGACGGCGGCGGTGGTGCCGGGAAGCTCGGTGTCGGTCTGGTGGTCTGGTTGCGCGGTGGTGCTGGGGGCGGTTCCGGTGGCGCCTCGATCGCGTGACAGTGCCGGACGGCGGCGGTGGTGCCGGGAAGCTCGGTGTCGGTCTGGTGGTCTGGTTGCGCGGTGGTGTTGGGGCGGATCTGGTGGCGCCTCGATCGCGTGACAGTGCCGGACGGCGGCGGTGGTGCCGGGAAGCTCGGTGTCGGTCTGGTGGTCTGGTTGCGCGGTGGTGTTGGGGC
>NZ_JBFAZA010000034.1:101117-116292 GCF_040681595.1 Amycolatopsis sp. NPDC051716
AGACAGTGCCGGACGGCGGCGGTGGTGCCGGGAAGCTCGGTGTCGGTCTGGTGGTCTGGTTGCGCGGTGGTGTTGGGGGCGGTTCCGGTGGCGCCTCGATCGCGTGACAGTGCCGGACGGCGGCGGTGGTGCCGGGAAGCTCGGTGTCGGTCTGGTGGTCTGGTTGCGCGGTGGTGTTGGGGGCGGTTCCGGTGGCGCCTCGATCGCGCGACAGTGCCGGACGGCGGCGGTGGTGCCGGGAAGCTCGGTGTCGGTCTGGTGGTCTGGTTGCGCGGTGGTGTTGGGGGCGGTTCCGGTGGCGCCTCGATCGCGCGACAGTGCCGGACGGCGGCGGTGATGCCGGGAAGCTCGGTGCCTGTCCGGTGGTCTGGTCGCGCGGTGGTGCTGGGGCGGATCCGGGGGTGCCTCGATCGCGACGGCACCGAACCGCGGCGCCGGTGTGGGCGGGCGACCAAGCCCGCGACGGCCCTGGACCGCCGGGCCCCACCCACGTACTCTCGCGCCGTGACCGGGTCGTTCTGGTGGGACCTGCTGATCGGCGTCACCGCCGCCCTGCTGCTCGCCTGGGCCGCCCTCCTCGTCGCGCTCGTGCTCGTCCGGCCGCGCGGTGGGTTGCTCCGGGAAGCGCTGCGGCTGCTGCCGGACGTGCTGCGGCTGGTCCGCCGGCTGGCCGCGGACAAGACGCTCCCGCGCGGTGTCCGGATCCGGCTCGGGCTGCTGCTGGCCTACCTCGCGCTGCCGATCGACCTCGTGCCGGACTTCATCCCGGTGCTCGGGTACGCCGACGACGCGATCCTCGTCAGCGCCGTCCTGCGCTCGGTGGTGCGCCGCGCCGGGCTCGGTGCCGTGCGCGCTCACTGGCCCGGGACCGATGACGGGTTCGCCGCCCTCACACGGTTGACGGGGATCCGGCCATTGCCTTGACGTGGGCGTCAACGTCTAGCTTCTCGAGGGTGAAGTTCGGGATCAGTTACAGCACCCCCTTTTTCGGCGCCGACCCGCAAGTGATCGCCGGGTTCGCGCGGGACGCGGAGGAGTGCGGGTTCGAGTCGTTGTACCTGCCGGAGCACGTCGCGCTGTATCCGGGTGCGAAGATCGGGCCGATGGCGTTGCCGCCGTCCCTGCCGTACGCGGATCCGTTGGAGTGCCTGAGTTTCGTCGCCGCCGTCACCAGCCGCATCCTGCTGGGCACCGGTGTCCTGTTGCTGCCGTACCACCACCCGGTGGTGCTGGCCAAGCGGCTGGCGACGGTCGACGTGCTGTCCGGCGGCCGCATGCGGCTGCTCACGGTCGGAATCGGTGCCCTGCCGGGTGAGGCGCGGGCCGCCGGCGTCGACTTCGCCACCCGCGGGCGCCGGGCGGACGAGGCCATCGACGTCCTGCGGCTGCTGTGGGCGGGCGGCGAAGAGGGAGTCTCCTTCGACGGCGAGTTCTTCCGGTTCGAGGACGTCTGCAGCTTCCCGAAGCCGGTGGGCGGCCGCGAGCTGCCGATCCACGTCGGCGGTTCGAGCGCGGCCGCGGCCCGGCGGGCGGGCCGGCGCGGCGACGGGTACTTCCCCGGCGGGGCGCTCACCGCGGACGAGCGCCGCCGGCAGCTCGACCTCGCCAGGACGACGGCGAGCGAGGCAGGCCGTGACCCGGACAGCCTCCAGTACACGCGTTGGGGGAGCCTCGACATGTCCACAGAGGACGTCGAAGCACTGGCCGGGCAAGGGGTGACGCGCCTGGTCGTCACGCCGGTCGCGGCCGAGCCCGCGAAAAGGCGTGACGAGATGGCCGCGTTCGCCGACCGGTTCGGCCTCAGCTGACGTCGTCCACCAGCGACTCGATGCCCGGCGGCAGGCTCGCCCGCCGGGCCGGGTCGGCCACGAACCCGGCGATCGCCGACCGCAGCGCGCGCACCGCCCGGGTCGGCTCCACGTCCGCGCGGTGGGCCAGCTGCACTACCCGCGTCATCCCCGCCTCGGGGGTGAACCGGGTCCTCCGGAACCGGTCGCCCGCCACCGTGCTCGGGACCACCGCCGCGCCCACACCCGCGCGCACCAGCTCCAGCACCGCGTCCATCTCGCCGCCCTCGATCGCGAACGACGGTTCGAACCCGGCGGCGCGGCAGGCGTTGACCGTCGCTTCCCGGACGTCGTAGCCGCGGCGGAACATCACCAGCGGGACGCCGGCGAGGTCGCCGATGCCGAGGCGGTCGCCCGCGACCGGGGCGGGCGCGGCGTCCGGGGCCGAGATCACCACCAGCTCCTCGAGCAGCAGCGGCGTCGCCGCCAGACCGGCCTCGGCCGTCGTCCGGGCGCCCGCCAGCAGCGCCAGGTCCAGCGCGCCCTCGGTGAGCCGCTGCCGCAGGTCGCCCGACCGGCTTTCGTGCAGCTCCAGCTGGATGCCCGGGTAGCGGCGGCGGAACGCCGCGAGCATCGCGGGCAGCAGGCCCGTGCACAGGCTCGGCGGCGCACCCAGCCGGACGCGGCCGCGATCGAGCTCGTCGAGTTCCCGGATGGCCAGCCGGGCGGTTTCGGTGTCGGCCAGGATCCGCCGCGCGATCGGCAGCAGCGTTTCGCCGGCTTCGGTGAGGGAGACGTTGCCGCGGATCCGGTGGAACAGCGGCGCGCCCAGGTCGTGTTCGAGCGCGCGGATCTGCTGGGACAGCGACGGCTGGGCCACCCGCACCTGCTCGGCGGCCCGGGTGAAGTGCCGGTGCTCGGCGACGGCGACGAAGTAGGCGAGCTGCTGGAACTGCATACCCGATGATAGCTGTTGTCTATCGAGCACAGAGCCATCATGTCTTTGACCTCTGGTCGACGCGCTTCTACCGTCGATCGGGTGGTGAACACGCTCGCCCCGCACCGGCGCTCCGCCGTCCGGCGCTTCTGGGCCTCGACGATCGGCAAGAAAGCCGTCATGGCGGTGACCGGTGTGCTCCTGCTCGCCTTCGTGTTCGCGCACATGGTCGGCAACCTCAAGACGTTCCTGGGCGCCGCCGAGCTCAACCACTACGCCGGCTGGCTGCGCACGATCGGCGAACCGGTGCTGCGCCGCGAGTGGTTCCTCTGGCTCCAGCGCGCGGTGCTGCTCGCCGCGCTGGTCCTGCACGTCACGGCGGCGGTGCAGCTGGCCCGGCGCGACCGCCGCGCCCGGCCGGTCCGGTACGTCCACCGGCCACCGGCGCGCGCGACCTTCGCGGTGCGGACGATGCGCTGGGGCGGGGCGACGCTCGCGGTGTTCGTCGTCTGGCACATCCTCGACTTCACCGTCGGCACGGTGAACCGCGACTTCGTCCCCGGCGACGCCTACCACAACCTCGTCGCGGACTTCCGGGTCTGGTGGGTGAACCTGATCTACCTCGCCGCCCTGGCCATGCTCGGCCTGCACATCCACCACGGCTTCGCCAGTGCCGCGCGCACGCTGGGCCTCACCCGCCCGCGGCGGGAACGGGCGATCCGGATCTTCGGCAGCACGACAGCGGTCGTGATCGCGGGCGGTTACGCGCTCGTCCCGGTCGCGATCATGACGGGACTGGTGCACTGACATGGATCTCTACCGCGTGGGCGACCCGATCGCCGACACGAAGGCCCCCGCCGTCCCCCTCGAAAACCGTTGGGACGAGCGGAAGTTCGCCGCGAAGCTGGTGAACCCGGCGAACCGGCGCCGGCACCGGGTGATCGTCGTGGGCACCGGGCTGGCCGGCGGCTCGGCCGGCGCGACGCTGGCCGAGCAGGGGTATCACGTCGTGCAGTTCTGCTTCCAGGACTCGCCGCGGCGCGCGCACTCCGTCGCGGCCCAGGGCGGGATCAACGCCGCGAAGAACTACCGCAACGACGGCGATTCGGTGTACCGGCTCTTCCACGACACGGTCAAGGGCGGCGACTTCCGGGCCCGCGAGTCCAATGTGTACCGGCTGGCCCAGGTGTCGGCGCAGATCATCGACCAGGCCGTGGCGCAAGGGGTGCCGTTCGCGCGGGAGTACGGCGGCCTGCTGGACACCCGGTCCTTCGGCGGCGTGCAGGTGCAGCGGACGTTCTACGCGCGCGGCCAGACGGGCCAGCAGCTGCTGATCGGCGCGTACCAGGCGCTGTCCCGGCAGATCGACGCCGGCAACGTCGAGCTGCACGCGCGCACCGAGATGCTCGACCTGGTCGTTGCCGACGGGCGCGCCCGCGGCATCGTCGCGCGCGACCTGGTCACCGGGGAAATCACCACCCACCTGGCGGACGCCGTCGTGCTCGCGACCGGCGGCTACGGCAACGTCTTCTCCCTCTCGACGAACGCGAAGGGCTCCAACGCGACGGCGATCTGGCGGGCGCACAAACGCGGCGCCTACTTCGCGAACCCGTGCTTCACCCAGATCCACCCGACGTGCATCCCGCGGTCGGGCGAACACCAGTCGAAGCTGACGCTGATGAGCGAGTCGCTGCGCAACGACGGCCGCATCTGGGTCCCGAAGCAGCCGGGCGACACCCGGCCGCCGGGGGAGATCCCCGAGGACGAGCGCGACTACTACCTCGAGCGCCTCTATCCGAGCTTCGGCAACCTCGTGCCCCGGGACATCGCTTCGCGGGCGGCGAAGAACGTGTGCGACGCCGGGTTCGGCGTCGGTCCCGGCGGTCTCGGCGTCTACCTCGACTTCGCCGACGCGATCGCGCGCCTCGGCCGGCCGGCGATCGAAGCCCGCTACGGCAACCTCTTCGACATGTACCAGCGCATCACCGCGGAAGACCCGTACGCGGCCCCGATGCGGATCTACCCGGCCATCCACTACACGATGGGCGGCCTCTGGGTGGACTACGACCTGCAGAGCACCGTCCCCGGGCTGTTCGTGATCGGCGAGGCGAACTTCTCCGACCACGGCGCCAACCGGCTCGGCGCGTCGGCGCTCATGCAGGGGCTCGCCGACGGCTACTTCGTGCTGCCCGCGACGGTCAACGACTACCTCGGCGGCACGCGGCTCGGCGACGTTCCCGCCTCCGCGGTCCGTGACGCCGAGACCGAAGTGCGCGCCCGGATTTCGCGGCTGCTGGCCGTCCGGGGGACGCGGTCGGCCGACTCGTTCCACCGCGAGCTGGGACTGCTGATGTGGGACCACTGCGGGATGTCCCGCACCCGCGAAGGCCTGCGCAAGGCCCTGGACCGGGTGCCGGAGCTGCGGGCGGAGTTCTGGCGAGACGTCCGCGTTCCCGGCGGCGGCGCGGAGTTCAACCAGGAGCTGGAAAAGGCGAACCGGATCGCCGACTTCCTGGAGCTGGCCGAGCTCATGCTCGTCGACGCGCTCGCGCGCGAAGAGTCGTGCGGCGGGCACTTCCGCGAAGAGCACCAGACCGCCGGAGGGGAAGCCCTGCGGGACGACGAGAACTTCGCTTTCGTCGCCGCGTGGGAATACGGCGCCGAGCCGGTGCTGCACCGCGAAGACCTGGTTTTCGAGCACGTCCACCCGACCCAGCGGAGCTACACATGAAACTCACCGTCCGCGTCTGGCGGCAGGCCGGGCCGGCCGCCGAAGGCCGCCTGGTCGCCTACCCGGTCGACGGCATCAGCCCGGACATGTCGTTCCTGGAAATGCTGGACGTGCTGAACCAGCGGCTGATCGAAGCCGGCGACGAACCGGTGGCGTTCGACCACGACTGCCGCGAGGGCATCTGCGGCTCGTGCGGCGTGGTGATCAACGGCCAGGCGCACGGCCCCGAGCGCACGACGTCGTGCCAGCTGCACATGCGCTCCTTCGCCGACGGCGACGTGATCGACGTGGAACCGTGGCGGGCCCGGGGCTTCCCGGTCGTCAAGGACCTGGTCGTCGACCGCTCGGCGCTCGACCGGATCGTCCAGGCCGGCGGGTACGTCAGCGCCCCGACGGGCAGCGCCCCGGACGCCCACGCCACCCCCGTCCCCAAGCCGGACGCGGACCTGGCCTTCGACAACGCGACCTGCATCGGCTGCGGCGCCTGCGTGGCGGCGTGCCCGAACGGCTCGGCAACGCTGTTCACCGCGGCGAAGGTGACCCACCTGAGCCTGCTGCCGCAGGGCGCCCCCGAACGCGCGAGCCGGGTGCTCGACATGGTGGACGCGATGGACGCCGAGGGCTTCGGCGGCTGCACGAACACCGGCGAGTGCGTGGCGTCCTGCCCGAAGGGCATCCCGTTCACGAGCATCGCGACCCTCAACCGCGAGTACCTCGCCGCCACCCGCTCCGGCCGCCGCTAGGCTTCCGTGACGGTACCGACGCAGGGAGCTTTCGTGGACGAGCAGGCGCCGAGCGGGTTTCCGTTCGCCGACCGGGTCGCCGAAGTGTTCGATGGGGAGAAGTTCGCGGGGCACCTGCTCGTCACGGTGCCCGAGCTCGTCTCGTCCAGCCCGTTCACGTACGTGGACATGGATTTCGCTCGGCCGGACCCCGGAGAACCGGACGGCGTGCGGTACGAGGACCGCGCGGACCCCGGGACGGAAAGCGCGCTGCAGGAACTCGAATCGGCCGAGCTCGAGTGGTACGGCGAGAAGTTCACCTTGCGCTGGCTCGCTCCCGAGCAGGCTGCTCGGGTGCGGGAGCAGTTGTTCCCCTGAGCCGGTCGCCGGCCGGGGCCGTCAGAACCCCGGCAGCAGGGCACCGAACCGGCGCCGCCCGCGCGCGGTGATCCGCAGCTCACGATCCTCCGGGCCGCGCCGGACCAGGCCGTCGGCCAGGAACGCCTCCAGGACCTCATGGCCCAGGACCCCGCCGAGGTGGGGGACGCGGTGGGTCCGGTCGAGGCACGCCGTCGCCGGGCGGCGGCGGCCCGGGGCCACCTCCGCCGGGGAGACGCCGAGGTCCCCGAACGCCGAGAGGTCGTCGCCGAGGGCGACTTCGGGGGCCGAACCGTCCGGAGGCCGCAGCGCTCCCCGGGAGACGAGCAGGGCGAACACCGCCACGCCGAGACGTCCCGCCGCGTGGTCGTAGCACGTGTGCGCGATGTCCGCGCCCGACTCGGCGCGGTCCGGCGGGGTGATGCCCTCGTTGCCGGCGTAGCGCGCGAGGGCGGTGAGCACGCCCAGCAGGTCCTCGCGGCCGACGCGGTAGAGCGCGTGCCGTCCGGTGTGTTCGACCGTCACGAGCCCGGCGGCCCGCAGCCGGGCCAGGTGGTTGCCCAGCCGTGGTGCGGTGACGCCGAGGGCGTCGGCCAGCTGCACCATCGTGTGCGGGCCTTCCGCGGCCAGCACCTGCAGGGCCGTGAGCCGCACCGGGTCGGCCAGTTCGCGCGTCAGCTCGACGATCGCGCCCTGGACGGCGTTGCCCGGATCGACCAGTCCGCCCATCACCGTTCCCTTCCGATGCGCGCGAGCTTAACACGCTTCACGAGATCATGAATGATGATTGCGCGGCCGCGCGGACCGTGGTTACCATTCACGCCTCCGTGAAGGGTGGGTGCATGGCTGGACTGCGAAGCCTCCTGTGGGGCCGCGGGGTTTCCGCGCTCGGCGATGGCCTCTGGTTCACGATCTGGGCGCTGTACCTCACCCGGATCGCCGGGCTCCCGGCGGTCACGGTCGGCGCCGGGCTGGCCGTGGCGAGCGCGGTGGGCATGGCCGCCGCGGTGCCGCTGGGCGCCTTCGCGGACCGGGTGGGCGCGCGGCCGGTGCTGGTCGTGCTCACCCTGGTGCGGGCCGCCGCCATGGCCGGTTACCTCGCGGTGGACGGCACCTGGTCGTTCCTGGCCGTGACGGTGCCGTTCACCGCCTTGGCCACCGGCGGGACGGCGGTGCGGACGGCGCTCATCACGGCGCTGGTGACCGAGCCCGCCGAGCGGGTGCGCGTGCTGGCGCGGCAGCGGGTGGCCCAGCACGTCGGGTACGCCGCCGGTGCCGGCCTCGGCGCCCTGGTGCTGACCGCCGACGCCCGGTGGGCCTACACCCTGGCCATCGCCGGGAACGCCGTCAGCTTCCTGGTGCTCGCCGGCGCGACCCTGCTGGTGCCCGCTCCGGCCCCGGGAAAGCCGACCCCGGGAAAGCCGTCCCGGGTGGTGCTGAAGGACCGGCCGTACCTGTGCCTCACCGCGGCCACGGCCGTGCTTTCGCTGTGCTGGGCCATGTTGTCGGCCGGGTTGCCGCTTTGGCTGTCCGGCTGGACGCACCTGCCACTGGGCCTGGGGGGCGTGGTGGTCGTGATCAGCTCGGTGGGCATCGCCGTGTTCCAGGTGCCGTTCTCGCGGTTCGCGCGCACGGCGGGCCAGGCCGCGCGCACGGCGGTGGTGTCCGGCGTGGTGCTCGCGGCGAGCTGTGTGCTGCTCGCCACCACGTCCGGGGGCGCGGGGGCCGGCGCGATCGCGGTGGTGGGGCTGGCGGCGGTGCTGCACGTCGTCGGGGAGCTGGCGTACGTGGCCGCCGGCTGGGGGCTTTCGGTGCGGCTGATGCGCGAAGACGCCAAGGGGGCCTACCAAGGCGCGACCGAAGCGGCCACGGCCACCGTGCAGATGGTGGGGCCCGGCGTGTTCACCCTCGCCGTCGGCGGTCTCGGCGGCCCGGGATGGCTGCTGATCGCGGTGGTGTTCCTCGCGGCCGTCGCGCCGGTGCCGGCGTTGACCCGCTGGGCGGTCCGGACGCGGCAGCCCGTGCCGGCCGGGTGAGCGACGCACGTCACCCTCCGCGGCCGGAACACCAGCGGGGCCGCGACGTTGTACAGAGTGTCGGTACGGCGGTGTCCCCGGGCCTCACCCCTTGCCTTCACGGAATACCGGTCACGCAGGAGCCGTGTTGTGCCTTTCGCCGCGAGGCGACCCCCGTACCGACCCTGAACTCCCGTCTCCGCTCGCAGGTCGACCCCCCTCGGACCTCCGCTGAGCGGAGGCGGGCCTAAGCCCCGTCCTCCCGGGACTTTCCCCGCTCCCACAACACCAGGACGGCGGTCACCAGCGCGTAGCCGAACAGGAAGTCCTCGACCGGGATGTCCCACGGGAACCGCCAGCCGGTGATGCCGCCGGGGGCGTACCGGACGACCGGCGCCGACAGCTTCGTCAGCCACCCGTCCACGGGGACCTGGAAGGCCACGACGATCGCCATGGTGACCCAGTACGCCGGCCGCCGGAACAGCCCGGTGCGCACCACCAGCAGCTCCGCCGCGACGACGACGAGCACCGCGGCGACGGCCGGAACCGTGTAGCCCCAAGGCATCACCGGCGCACCCGCCGCAGCAGCCGCCCGGTCAAGCCGACCCCTTCGTAGGTCAGCACGCCGCACACCGGGATCACCGCGAAGAAGAGGACTTCCTCGAGCGGGACCCCGAACGGGGTGCGCAGCCCGGTGACGAACGCCGGATCGAAGTGCCAGACGCCGGCGGCGATGGCCAGCGCGTCCCAGACGAGGAACACCGCCGCCACCGGCAGCACCGCGCGCACCAGCCGGCCCGGCCTGCGGTACACCCGCGCGCCGGCCAGCTCGATCGGCAGCGTCACCAGCACGCAGACGCCGAGGACGATCAGGTATTCCGCGCGGCCCACGTCAGCTCCCCGTCCGGTTCCGGCGCCACGACGCGGCGCTCCCGGCGGCGAACGATGCCGGCACCCGGTGGAAACCGGCGTCGAACAGCGGCCGGCCGTATTCTTTCCCAGTCCTTCTGCGAGCCATACGGCAGTTTACGGTGGCGGTGCGGACGAGCCGCCGCGGTCGGCCCTCCCGGACCGGGTTCACGGTTGCGCTACGACCCGCTCACCACCTTGCGCGGACCTTCCGTGCGGAGCACCATCGATCGGGCCATTCGCGGAATGCGCGGTGTTCACCGCCGAGCCGAATACGGCGGCGGATCGAGCAGGTTTCCCATCCGGCGCGGCACGACCGCGTATCACCTCCTGCCCGCGCGGCTCTGCAAGGCGAGGAGGAACCACGATGAATGCGTTCCGATCGACCCGCCGCGCCCTGTTCGTGGCGGCCACCGTCCTGGCGTTCGGGGTGTCCGGCTGCTCGACGTCGTCGGATCCCGGCGTGCCGAGCTCCGCCCCGGAGTCGTCCCCGGCCGCCGAAACTTCGGGCGGGGGCTCTCCGAGCGTGGAGCCATCCGGGCCGGAAGCCCCGAGGCCCAGCGGCAACGGCGAACCCGCGCTCGCGCTCGCCCAGCTGCCGATCGGCGGGAGCAGCGACGAAAAAGCCGCCGGGAACCAGTGCGCGACCGCCAGCTGGAACCGGCCGGAGCTGCTCCCGGACAACGGCGTCACGGTCGCCAAGATCGAAATCACGCCGCCGAAGGGTTTCAGCGCGGCCGGGGGCTGCGGAGGTCCTGCCTGCGGCTCGTTCACCTTCCGGCGGGACGCCGTCAGCTGCACCGTCCAGGTGAACGGGCTCGGCAAGGACGACGCGGAGCTGACGCTCAAGGGCAAGTTCACCTGCCCGCCCGGGCAGGGAAGCTCGTGCGGGGGACACATTTCCCTGCACGGGATCACCGGATCGGACTCGTCGGTGCCCAAATCCTCCGCGCCCAAATCCTCCGTGACCAAATCCTCGTCGAGCCCCAGTGGATGAGCCGGTGGCCGGGGAAAGCACGGCACCCGGCCGGATCGAGCGGCTCGTCGACGCGGGCAAATCGGTGATCCCGCCGTTGACGTTGCTCAGCGCGCTGCTGTTCTACTTCGGCTACGTCTCCGCCCGGGCGAAGTACGAATACTTCGGTGTCGACGTCGACACGATCGGGCTCGGCACGCAGGACTACGTCATGCGCAGCCCGGAGCCCCTGCTCACCCCGCTGCTCGTGTTCACCGCGGCCGGCCTGGGCGCGGTCGCGGTCCACGCCGCGGTCCGGCAGCGGATCCGGACGGCGGCGCGGATGCGCCGGCTGGGCCGTGGCGTGCAGGCGGCCGGCCTGAGCGCGCTGATCGGCGGGTTGCTGCTGCTGGTGGGCTACGTCTTCCTGCGGGACTGGCCGCTGTACGGGCTGGTGACCCCGCTGCTGATCGCGGTGGGGGGCGTCCTCTACCAGTACGGCACGGCCATCCGGCTGCCGGCGCGAACCCCGGGCGACGCGCCGCCCGCGGGCTCGTTCCACCGGAGTTTCGTCGTCCTCGTCTACCTGGTGATCGCCGTCAGCGTGTTCTGGATGACGGCCACCGTGGCGCAGTGGTCCGGCCGCGGGCTCGCGATGTACCAGGCAAGCCGCCTGGACAAGCTGCCCAGCGTCATCCTCGACACGAAGGAGAGCCTGTTCCTGCGCAGCCCGGGCGTCCAGGAAACGAAGCTGCCCCTCTCCGACGGGCAGACCTTCCACTACCGGTACCGGCACCTGCGGTTGCTGATCCACGGCAAGGACCGGATGTTCCTCGTGCCGGACCAGTGGTCGGCGAGCAACTCGACGATCATCGTCCCGCTGGACGGCTCGGTGCGGGTCCAGTTCCAGTTCGAGAACCGCCGGCCCTGATCCCGGCGGGTCACCGCCGCACGGCCGCCATCAGCGGGTGCCAGCGCGTCGCGTCGAAGATCAGGGTGATGGCCTCGATCTTCCCGTCGCGCAGCCGGAAGTGCTCGGCCGTGTGCTGGGTGCCGACCGGGGTGGCGGTGTGCACGTCGTAGACGAGCGTGGCCTCCGTCTCGCCGTAGAGCTCGCTGATCAGGTCGACCCCGGTGACGATCCCGACGAATCCCGCCAGCCCGTCGAGGTGGCCGCGGGCGTCGGCGGAGGCGATCAGCGGGCTGCGGAAGGTGAACGTGCCGGCCAGCTGCGCGGCCGCGGCGGTCACGTCGCCGGCGAAGCGGGCGCGGTGGTAGGCCTGCACGGTTTCTCTGGTCTGTGCGGTCATCGGTCCTCCAGGTGGCGGGCGAGGTGGTGCTGGTTTTCGGCCAGCCGCAGGCACAGGTGCCGCAGCTGGGCCGTCTCGGCGGCGGTGAACCCCCGGAAGAGCGCGGCCATGGCCAGCTGCGACGGCCGCCGGAACTCCGCCAGCCACGTCCGGCCGTCCGCGGTGATCCGGACGAGCACCGACCGCCGGTCGCGGGGGTCGGGCACGCGCTCGGCGAGCCCGGCGCGTTCCAGGGTGTCGACCAGGCCAGTCACGTTCCGGGAGCTCACCCCCGCGGAGGCGGCGAGGTCCTTGATGTTCGCTTCGCCGGTGCCGAGCCGGATCAGGATGTCGAGGGCGCCCGGGCTGAGGCCGCGGCTGTCGGTGCCCTGTGAGCGCAGCGCCTCGAGGCTCCGCGCGGCGGTGCGGACGGCGGCCGCGGCTTCGAGCGCGCCGGTGTCTTCACCGAGGGTGAACCCGGCCAGTGCGCTGCGGGCGTCGGGGGAGTAGAGCCGGTCGTCCTCGTCCCGGGGGAAGTTGAGTACGTCGTTCATAGTGAAGTACTACATTAGTACGTGCTTCCGTATCTTTGTCAACATCTCTGTCCGGGGCCTGTCCGCTCGCGGGCGTTAACCAGGGTTTCGCCCGGCGTTAGCCTCGCTCCCGGGACAGGTTCGCTCTTCGCCGCCCATACTGACCCGGCTCGCCACCACGACACCCCCGGAGTCCCCATGACGGACGTCAACCGACGACGTTTTCTGCAGCTGGCCGGCGGTACCGCCGCCCTTTCCGCGCTGTCCACCAGCATCGCCCGCGCGGCGGAGATCCCCGCGCACCACCGCACCGGGACGCTGCGGGACGTCGAGCACGTCGTGGTGCTGATGCAGGAGAACCGGTCGTTCGACCACTACTTCGGCTCGCTGCGCGGGGTCCGCGGCTTCGGCGACCCGCGGCCGGCGACCCTGGTCAGCGGGAAATCCGTCTGGGCGCAGTCGGACGGCAAGCGCGACATCCTGCCCTTCCGCCCCGAAGCGGACAACCTGGGCCTGCAGTTCATCCAGGACCTCCCGCACGGCTGGAAGGACACGCACGCGGCGTGGAACGGGGGCCGCTACGACAAGTGGGTGCCCGCGAAGGGCTCGACCACGATGGCGTACCTGACGCGCGAGGACATCCCGTTCCACTACGCCCTCGCCGACTCGTTCACCATCTGCGACGCCTACCACTGCTCGTTCATGGGCTCGACCGACCCGAACCGCTACTACATGTGGACCGGGTACACGGGCAACGACGGCAAGGGCGGCGGACCGGTCCTCGGCAACGACGAAAAGGGCTACTCCTGGACGACCTACCCCGAGCGCCTGGAGCAGGCCGGCGTGTCGTGGAAGATCTACCAGGACATCGGCGACGGCCTCGACGCCGCCGGCGGCTGGGGCTGGATCGACGACGCCTACCGCGGCAACTACGGCGACAACTCGCTGCTGTACTTCGACTCCTACCGCAACGCCAAGCCCGGCGACGCCCTGTACGAGAAGGCCCGCACCGGCACGAACGCCAAGGCGGGCGAGGGCTACTTCGACCGGCTGCGCGCGGACGTCAAGGCCGGGACGCTGCCGCAGGTTTCGTGGATCACCGCGCCCGAGGCGTTCTGCGAGCACCCGAACTGGCCGGTGAACTACGGCGCCTGGTACATCGCGCAGGTCCTCGACGCGCTCACGGCGAACCCGGAGGTGTGGAGCAAGACCGCGCTGTTCATCACCTACGACGAGAACGACGGCTTCTTCGACCACGTCGTCCCGCCGTACGCGACCGCCGGTCAGTCCACTGTGGACACGACCCGCGAGATCTTCGCCGGCTCGGCGTCGAACCCGGCCGGGCCGTACGGGCTCGGCCAGCGCGTGCCGATGCTCGTGGTGTCGCCGTGGAGCAAGGGCGGCTACGTGTGCTCGGAGACGTTCGACCACACCTCGATCATCCGGTTCGTGGAACGGCGCTTCGGCGTGCACGAGCCGAACATTTCGGCCTGGCGCCGGTCGGTGTGCGGCGACCTGACCTCCGCGTTCGACTTCGCCCGGACCGACGCGCGGGTGCCGGCCCTGCCGGACACCGCGGGCTACCTCCCGCCGGACCGCGAGCGGCACCCGGACTACGTGCCCGCCGTCCCGGCGAAAACGGTGCTGCCGAAGCAGGAGCCGGGGCTGCGGCCGGCGCGGGCGCTGCCGTACGACCTGGCGGTCGATGCCCAGGTCGGGGCGGCGGTGAACCTGTCGTTCGTCAACCAGGGCCTGGCGGGCGCGACGTTCCACGTCACCTCGCCCGGGGGTGAGCCGCGGACCTACACCGCGGGCGCGGGGTGCTCGCTCGCCGCCGCGCTGCCCGTCGCCGGGGGCTACGACTACACCGCCCACGGGCCGAACGGCTTCGTCCGGCAGTTCCGCGGCGGCTTGGCGGGACCCGAGGTGAGCGCGCGCCCGGAGGGGCGCAGCGGGAACCTGGCGCTGGTCCTGACCAACAGCGGTCCGGCCCCGGTGCGGCTCACGCTGACCGACGCGTACGGCCGCCGCTCGACGTCGCGGGTCCTGCGGCCGGGCGCGCGGGTGGTCGAGGTGGTGGACACGCGGCGCAGCGGCAACTGGTACGACGTCTCGATCACCTCGGACCGCGATCCGCGGTTCCTGCGCCGCCTGGCGGGGCACGTCGAGAACGGGCGGCCGAGCACGAGCGACCCGAACACGCTCACGAACTAGTGTCGCGCGTCGCAGGTTGTTTGACGTCCGGGAAGAGCGCCCCAATGTGGCCTTCGGTGCGTTGAACGCACCGAAGGCCGCCTTGGGTGCGTTGAACGCAACCAAGGCCACATTGGGGCGCTCGGGGACCGGGCTGCTGTCACTGAACTTCGGACGCGCGACACTAGGCCCTATCGGGGGTCTTTGTCACCCGGCCGTGGTGGCGTCCGTTTGCGAGGCCTGGTTCGTGGTGGGAGCGTCGGGGAACCGACTGTTTTCCCACCACGGAACCAGGAGTGCGGATGACCACCACCGAAATGCCGGCCGTGCACGAGTGCACGGTCAGCGGCTGTTCCTACAACCACGACGGCTGCCACGCCTTCGCCATCACGGTCGGCGGCGGCAACGGATCGGCGGACTGCGGAACATTCGTCCCACTGAACACCAAGGGCGGCTTGGACCGGGTAGTGGCCCAGGTGGGCGCGTGTTCCCGGACGGACTGCCGGCACAACTCGTCGCTGGAGTGCACGGCGGACAGCATCCGCGTCGGCCCGGGCGACAGCGCCCACGCGGCCAACTGCCTGACGTATACGACGAGGTAGCGCCAGCCGGTCCCGGCGAGCGCTCTGCCGCAGCGGTGGGGGGGGGTGTTTGGGGTGGTTTTAAAGCAGAAAAAAAAAAAAAAACCGCCGGGGGGGGGGGAGGGGGGGGGCCGCGAGAGGGGCC
>NZ_JBFAZA010000034.1:116302-125367 GCF_040681595.1 Amycolatopsis sp. NPDC051716
AGTGGTAAGGCGGGTTCTAACCCGCCTTACCACTCACGACCGGGCGTGCGGGGGTTCCGGGGCCGCGCCGAACTCGAGGGCCGTCCGGCCCGTGGCCACCTCCGTCGCCTCGCGCAGGACCAGGCCGCAGCCCTCGGCCAGCTCCGTCAGCTCGGCCACCGTCCGCTCGCGGCCGCCGAAGCACATCAGCATGAACAGGTTGATCGCCGTGGACGTGCCGTCGCGGAGCGGCTCGATCACCACCACCGTGCCGTCCTCGCCGGCCGCGCGGCGGCAGGCGGTCAGGATGGTGCGGGCGTGGTCGTCGTCCCAGTCGTGGAGGATGTCCGACAGCACGTACGCGTCCGCTCCCGGCGGCAGCGGGTCGAAGAAGCTGCCGGGCACCGCCTGCGCCCGGTCGGCGAGCCCGTCCGCCGCGAACCGGTCCGCCGCCGCGGTCGCCGAGGGCGGCAGGTCCACCACCTCCCCGCGCACCGCCGGGTGGGCGCGCAGGATCTCCGCGAGCACGAGGCCGTCCCCGCCGCCGACGTCGACGATCCGCGGGAACCGTCCCCAGCCGAAACGCGCGGCGATCTGCGGCGCCTGCACCTGGAACCGCCAGTTCATCTGGGCGTCGAACGAGCGCCGCAGCCGCGGTTCGGCGTCGATGTCCGTCCAGAAGTCGCGGCCGTACCGGTGTTCGTAGGCCGGCGTGCCGGTGGTCATCGTCTCCAGCAGGTCCGCGAAGGCGAGCTCCGCGCGCCCGCCCGCGGAGCGGATGTCGAGCAGCCACCGGGCGTCGTCCGAACGCAACTGCGCACCCAGTTCCGTGGGCCGGTAGCGGCCGGACTCCGCGTCGAAGGCGAAGACCCCGGCCGTGACGAGATGGTCCAGCAAGCAGGCCAGCGCCGGGGGAGACGTGCCCGTGGCCGAAGCCAGCTCGGCCGCCGTCCCGTCCGCGTGGTCCGCGAGGCCGAGGGTCGCCGCTACCCGGATCGCCATGGGCGTGGCCAGCTCGGCCATCGCGAGGATCGATTGCTGCACCCGGTCGAGATTAGCGGCGGCGTGGCATCATGACGCCTGGCCCGATCGGCAAACCGAACGAAGGGCGCCCGCTGATGGACGCTTTACCGAACGACGACGGCGGTCCGTCGATCCGCGACATGCTGGCGATCAACCTCCGCGCGGCGCGGGCGGCGCGCGGCCTGTCGCTGTCCGAGCTGTCCCGGCGGTCCGGCATCGGCAAGGCCACGCTGTCCCAGCTCGAGGGCGGAACCGGCAACCCGACCATCGAGACCGTCTTCAGCCTCTCCCGCGTGCTGGAAGTGGCGATCTCCGACCTGCTCGACCACCGACCGCGCGGCGGGCTGACCGTCGTGCGGGCCGCCGAGGTCGAGGTGCTCCGCGGCGAGGGCGTCGACCTGCGGCCGCTGCGCCGGATCGAGGGCGACAACAGCGTTTTCGAGGTCTACGACCAGGTCGTCCGCGGAGACGCGCCGCAGTGCTCGCAGGGGCACGTCGGCGTCGAGCACACCGTCGTGCAGACCGGACGGCTCCGGGTCGAGGTCGCCGGCCGGACCGTGGACCTCGGGCCCGGCGACTACGTCGCGTTCGACGCCCGCGAGCCGCACAGCTACACCGCGCCGGACGGTCCCGTGCAGTCGGTGCTGCTGCTCCAGTACCGCGCGGACGAACGGCTCGACGGCCGGGCGCACCCCGTCCTGCCGGATTGACACCCGTCTCGATCGCCAACTATCGTTCGCTATACCGAACGCTGGAGGGTCGATGAACCGAACGCGGGTGGTGGTGATCGGCGCCGGCATCATCGGCGCGGCGTGTGCTCGCGAGCTCGCCCTGGCCGGGTTCGACGTCCTGGTCCTCGACCGCGGCCGGCCCGCGGGCGGCACCACTTCGCACGGCGAAGGCAATCTGCTGGTCTCCGACAAGGGCCCGGGCGCCGAACTCGCGCTCGCGCGGCTGTCGGCCCGGTTGTGGCCGCGGGTGCTGGCCGAAATCGCCGACGACGACCCGCGCGCGGCGGCCGCGACGGAGTTCGACCCGAAGGGCGGCATCGTCGTGGCCACCACCGAGGCCGGTGCCGGTGCGCTCCTCGCGTTCGCCGAGGCCCAGGCCGCGGCCGGGGTCCGCACCGAGCGGCTCGACGCGGCGGACGTCGCGGCGGCCGAGCCCGCGCTCACCCGGGAGCTGACCGCCGCCGTCTGCTACCCGGAGGACGCCCAGGTGCAGCCGGCCGCCGCCGCACTCGCCCTGCTGGGTTCGGCGCTGCGCCACGGCACCCGGCTGCGGACCGAAGCCGAGGTCACCGGCGCCCGGACGGAAGGCGGCCGGATCACCGGGGTGCGGGTGGCAGGCGAAGTCGTCGAGGCCGACGTCGTGGTGAACGCGGCCGGCCCGTGGGCGGGCGCCTGCTCGGCCCGGCTGGAGGCGCCGATCGCGGTCCGGCCCCGGCGCGGCGAGATCCTGGTGACCACGCCGATGCCGGGCGTGGTGCGGCACAAGGTCTACGACGCGGACTACGTCGGCGCGGTCGGCACGGGCAGCGGCGAACTGCAGACGTCGGCGGTGGTCGAGTCGACGCGGGGCGGCACGGTGCTGATCGGCTCGTCCCGCCGCCGGGTCGGCTTCGACGACACGATCCGGCCGCACGTGCTGGGCGCGATCGCGGCCAAGGCG
The DNA here is from genome assembly GCF_040681595.1 of Amycolatopsis sp. NPDC051716. Taxonomy (NCBI): domain Bacteria; kingdom Bacillati; phylum Actinomycetota; class Actinomycetes; order Pseudonocardiales; family Pseudonocardiaceae; genus Amycolatopsis; species Amycolatopsis sp. NPDC051716. The sequence goes on from NZ_JBFAZA010000034.1 coordinate 118,976, forward strand.
GTCCGGCTGTTCCCGGCACTGGCCGACGCCGCGGTGATGCGCGCGTACGGCGGTTTCCGGCCGTACGTCGACGACCACCTGCCCGTGCTCGGCGAGGACCCGCGGCTCGGCAACCTGTGGCACGCCACCGGACACGAAGGGGCGGGGATCGGCTTGAGCGTCGGGACGGCCCGGTTGCTGCGCGAACTGCTGACCGGCGCGACCCCGTCGATGCCGGTGGACGAGTTCACTGTGGACCGCCCGGCGGTGCTGGCGTGAGCGGGCGGCCGATCGCGATCACCGTCGACGGCGAGACCGTGACGGGGGCCGCCGGGCAGACCGTCGCCGGCGTCCTGCTCGCCGCCGGGCGGCTGTCGTGGCGCACCACGCGGTCCGGCGCGCGGAGAGGGGTCTTCTGCGGGATCGGGGCCTGCTTCGACTGCCTGCTCACCGTCAACGGCGTCGCCGACGTCCGCGCCTGCCGCCGCCGCGCCGCCGACGGCGACGAGGTCCGGACCCAGTCGCGGGAGGAGGGCGCGTGACGCACGTCGTCATCGTCGGCGCCGGGCCGGCCGGGCTCGCGGCGGCCGGGCACGCGCTCGCCGCCGGGGCCGACGTCACCGTCCTGGACCAGGCGGACGCCCCGGGCGGGCAGTACCACCGGGGAGCCGCACACCGGTTCGAAGCCCTCCTGAGCCGGTGCACGTGGTGGCCGGAAAGCACGGTCTGGGCCCTGGAAGGCAAGCGGGTCCACGTCCTGCGCGGCCCGGCCGACGGGACGAACCGGCGACGCCACACCCTCCAACCCGACGCGCTGGTCCTGGCCACCGGCGCGCACGACCGCGTCCTGCCGTTCCCCGGCTGGCAGCTGCCCGGCGTCTTCACCGCGGGCGCCGCGCAGGCGCTGGCCAAGGGGGAGCGGGTCGCCGTCGGGCGGCGGGTGCTCGTCGCCGGGACCGGGCCGTTCCTGCTGCCGGTCGCCGAGTCCCTGCTGGACGTCGGCGCCGGAATAGCCGCCGTCCTGGAGGCGAACCCGGCTCGTACTGTCCTCGAAGGATGGTCGTGGCGCGCGGCCACGCACCTCGGCAAAATGACCGAACTGGTTCGGTACGCAGGCACGCTGGCCCGGCACCGCGTCCCGTACCGCACCGGCCGGGCGGTGATCGAAGCCCGCGGCGACGACCGGGTCCGCGAAGCCGTCACCGCCCGGGTCCGCGCGGACTGGTCGATCGTGCCCGGCACCGAACGCACCCACGAGGTCGACGCCCTCTGCGTCGGGCACGGGTTCGTGCCGCAACCCGAACTGGCCGTCGCGGCCGGCTGCGCCCTCGACGGCGGGGTCGTCCGGGTCGGCGACGACCAGCGCACCAGCGTCGCCGGCGTGTTCGCCGCCGGAGAGCTCACCGGCATCGGCGGTTCGGCCGCCGCCGCGGCGGAAGGCGCGGTCGCCGGGTGGGCCGCCGCCGGGAGAACGCCGGCCCGCGCGCTGCTCAAGCAGCGTGACCGCGCTCGCGCTTTCGCGTGCCGCCTGGCCGCCGCCCACCCGATCGGCGCGGCCTGGCCCGGGTGGCTACGCGAAGACACCGTCGTCTGCCGCTGCGAAGAAACCACCTACGGCGATCTGCGCAGCGCGGTCGCGGACCCGGCCACGCCGGGCCCGCACGCGCTGAAGCTCGGCACCCGCGCCGGGCTCGGCCCGTGCCAGGGCCGGATGTGCGGCCCGGCCGTCGCCGACCTGTGCGGGGGCACCGAGCGGCACCACCGTCCGATCGCCCAGCCGATCCGCCTGGGCGAGCTCGCCGATCCGAAGGAGTTTCCATGAACACGCGCGACCTCGGGGGCGTGGTCGTCGCCGCCGCGCTGCCGTACCGGGCCGACGACACGGCGCCGGCCGGGCTGGCCGTCGACTACGACGCCTACGCCGAACACTGCCGGTGGCTCGTCGAAAACGGCTGCCGCGGCGTCGGCCCGAACGGTTCCCTCGGCGAGTACTCCTCGCTCACCGACGACGAACGCCGCCGCGTCGCCCGCACCGCGATCGAAGCCGTCGGGACGGACGGGATCGTCGTCGTCGGCGTGCACGGCCCCGGCGCGCACCAGGCGCGGTACTGGGCGGAGGCGGCGGCCGAGGACGGCGCGCACGGCGTGCTCTGCCTGCCGCCGACGCTCTACCGCGCCAACCGCGGCGAGGTGCTCGCCCACTTCGAGGCCGTCGCGTCGGTGGGGCTGCCGGTGATGGTCTACAACAACCCGTTCGACACCAAGGTCGACCTGACGCCGGACCTGCTGGCCGAGATCGCGCAGATCGACAACGTCGTGGCCGTCAAGGAGTTCTCCGGTGACGTCCGCCGGGTGCTGGAGATCCGCGAGCGGGCGCCGGGGCTGGCCGTGATCGGCGGCGCCGACGACGTCGTCCTGGAAAGCCTGCTGATGGGTGCGTCCGGCTGGTTCGCCGGGTTCCCCAACGTGTTCCCGGCCGAATCGGCGCGCTTGTTCGAGCTGGCGACGGCGGGCAAGCTCGAGGAGGCCAGGGCGCTCTACGAGCCGCTCGTGGCCGCGTTCCGCTGGGACTCGCGCACCGAATTCGTCCAGGCCATCAAGCTCGGGATGGACATGGTGGGCCGTCGTGGCGGGCCGTGCCGTCCGCCACGGGGACCGTTGTCGGACGTCCACCGCGAGCAGGTCCGCGCCGACATGGGCCGCGCGCTCGCGGCGCTGGGGGTGGCGTAGATGCGGTCTTCACGCGCGATCACGGCGGTCGACTCGCACACCGAGGGCATGCCGACCCGGGTGGTGACCGGCGGGGTGGCGCCGATCCCCGGCGCCACGATGGCCGAGCGGCGGCGGTACTTCATGGCGCACCTGGACCACCTCCGGCAGTTCCTGATGCACGAGCCGCGCGGCCACTCCGCGATGAGCGGCGCGATCCTGCAGCCGCCCTGCCGCGAAGACGCGGACTGGGGCGTGGTGTACATCGAGGTGTCCGGCTGCCTGCCGATGTGCGGCCACGGCACGATCGGCGTGGCGACGGTGCTGGTGGAGACGGGCATGGTCGAGGTGACCGAGCCGACGACGGTGGTCCGCCTGGACACCCCGGCCGGGCTGGTGCACGCCGAGGTCACCGTCCGCGACGGGCGCGCTTCCCGGGTCAAGCTGCGCAGCGTCGCTTCGTTCCTCGCCGAGCGCGACGCCGAGGTGTCCGTGCCCGGCCTGGGTCAGGTCCGCTACGACCTGGCCTACGGCGGCAACTTCTACGCCATCCTGGACCTGTCCTCGGTGGGCATCCCGTTCGACCGGGCCGAGAAGGACCGCATTCTCGCGGCCGGGCTGGCGATCATGGACGCGATCAACGAGCAGCGACCGCCGAAGCACCCGGAGGACCCGCTCATCGGCGGGTGCAAGCACGTCCAGTTCCTCGCCCCGGGCTCGGACGCGCGGGCGTCGCGGAACGCGATGGCGATCCACCCGGGCTGGTTCGACCGGTCGCCGTGCGGCACCGGCACGTCCGCCCGGATGGCCCAGCTGCACGCGCGCGGCGAACTGCCGCTGCACACGCCGTTCGAGAACGCTTCGTTCATCGGCACGACGTTCACGGGCGAGCTGGTGGCCGAGACGACGGTGGGTGGCGTGCCGGCGGTGGTCCCGGAGTTCTCCGGCCGGGCCTGGATCACCGGCACCGCGACCTACCTGCTCGACCCGGACGACCCGTTCCCGGCGGGGTTCGTGCTTTAGGCGGGCTGCCAGAGTTCGATCCGGTGGCCTTCGGGGTCGGTGACCCAGCCGAACCGCCCGACCCCGGCCATGTCCTGGACCTCGTCGGCCACGTCGGCGCCGCGGGCGCGGAGCTGTTCGAGCATGGCGTCGAGGTCGCGGACCCGGAAGTTGAGCATGGTCTGCTGGGTCTCGGACCCGAAGTAGTCCGTCCCGGCTTCGAACGGCGCGAAGACGGTCGGGCCGGGCTCCTGCTGCCAGACGCCGTTTTCGTCGGTGTCGAGGCCGAGGCAGTCGCGGTACCAGGCGCCGAGGGCGGCGGGGTCTGCCGCGCGGATGAAGTACCCGCCGATTCCGAGCACACGTTCCATGCCGTGATCCTGCCAGCCCGGGCGCCGCCGGGAGCGGTGACACGCGGGTGGTGCCGTCCACTCCAGACGGCGGGCCGACGCGGGACTACGCGGGCGCCACGGTCAGCCGGTGGCGCAGGCCGCCGTCGTGCCGGTGCCGGTTCCCGCGCCCTGGTAACCGAATTCCGTCGACTGGCCCGGGGAAAGCGTGCCGTTGTTGCCGGTGTTCGTGAACCGGACCGTGCCGGTGGTGCCGCTGCTGCCCGCGTTCCACACCGACGTGATCGCCGCGCCCGCGGGGAGAGCCGCCGTGACCGCCCAGCCGGTGAGCGGCGCCGAACCGGCCGTGACCCGGATCGTCGTGACGAAGCCGCCCGGCCACTGGTTCACCGACACGGCCGCGGTGCACGCGCCCGGCGGGGGAGCGGACGTCGTGGGCGTGGTCGGAGTCGTGGTGGTTCCCGGGCCGTCGGCGAGGACCGGCGTCGGCCAGTCCCGCCACTGCGCCAGGGTGCCGGCCTTCTTGGCCGAGATCCGGAACGTCCCGGCCGCGCTGCCGGTCTTCAGCAGGAACTTCTGGATGTTTTGCTGCAACGGCGTCCGCCATTCGGGCCGGGCCGCGCAGTGGGTGCCGTCCTGCACGTCCGACCAGTAGCTGATGTTGCCGCCCGCGCCGAGCGCCTGGTACACCTCCGCGCCGGCCAGCGCCGCGACGCTGCCGGAGCGCGCCCCGAGCCAGTCGATGTGCGGGTTCTCCATGATGAACAGCCCGCGCGGCGCGACCATGCCGACGAGCTCGTGCGTGTCCACCGGCAGCCCGGCCGGATTGCCGGTGTACGCGCCGAACGCGTCGCCGAACCACGGCTGCTCCCCGTAGGCGTTGCTCAGTCCCTGCGACCCGCTTTCGCCCGGGATCCCGCGCAGGATCGGGACGCCGGCGGTGCCCGACTCGATCGGCATGGTCAGCGCGATGCGCTGGTCCAGCACGCCGATCGCGAAGGCACTCTTGCCGTACCGCGAACAGCCCGTGACACCCAGCGCGTCCGCCTTGAGGACCTGCCCGCCGGACTGCTCGAGGACGTCGATGATCCGGCTCACGCCCCACGCCCAGGCGGCCAGCAGCCCGGTGCTGCTGGTGGCACCGTAAATGCTGTAGAACGCCCCTTGTTTGTTGTTCCGCGGCGTTCCCTCCTTGCCGACGGCCAAGGGGTCGTAACTGATGACGGCGGCACCGGATGCCCGGATCGTCGCGGTGTCGGCGCCGAATCCGCCGACCACGAAGACCGCCGGGAACGGTCCGGTTCCGCTCGGCAGCTGGACGCCCGCGGAAAAACTGGCGCTGCGGCCGTTTTCGCTGACGTTCACGGTGATGTTCGTGGCCGAGACGCTTCCGGTGACGCTCGCCGGCTTCGCCGGTTTCTGGCCGTAGATCGTCCGTTCCGCCAGTTTCTTGATCTCTTCGCGGCGGCACCGCCAGTCGGACTTCGCCGTGACGCGGCTGCCGTCGAGCTTGGTGAAGGGATCGGGAAGTTTGGCCGTCGCCGGGAACGAGGCGGGCAGCGAGACGGGGCAATCGGCGCCGTCGTCTTCGACCGCCGCGGCGGCGCCCGAGGCCACCGTGACCATTCCCGTGATGGCGAGCAGAGTAGTCACCAGCAGAACGAGGGCAGGGCGGAGCCGCGAACCGGACACGGGGATGCTCCCTTCCGATGTAACGAACATGAAAACGGTAGGACCGTTCCATTTCCGTCGTCAAGAAGGGGACGTGGTGCGAAACTTTCGAAACGGCGGCAATTTCGAAAGTTTCGTATTTTCCGTGATTCAGCGACCGATTTGCACGTCGTCGAGGGCGCCGAGGGCGTCGGGGACGAGGACGGCGGCGGAGTGGTAGGCGCTGACGAGGTAGGAGGTGATGGCGTGGTCGCTGGTGTTCATCTGTCGGACGTTGAGCCCAGGCTGGTACTCGTCCGGCAGTGCTTTCGGGCGGAGGCCGATGACGCCGGCGTCGTCTTCGCCGGTGCGCATGGCCAGGATCGACGTCGTGCCCGTAGCGCTGATCGGGATTTTGTCGCTGGGCAGGATCGGGACGCCGCGCCAGGCGGTGACGGGTTTGCCGTCGAGCAGGATGGTGTCGGGGTAGATGCGGCGGCTGGTGCATTCCCGCCCGAACGCGGCGATGGCGTGGGGGTGGGCGAGGAAGAAGCGGGTTTTGCGGCGGCGGCAGAGCAGGTCGTCGAGGTCGAGGGGGGTGGGTGGCCCGGTGCGGGTGGGGATGCGTTGTTTGAGGTCGGTGTTGTGCAGCAGCCCGAAGTCGGTGTTGTTGATCAGTTCGTGTTCTTGGCGTTCCCGCAA